>CAXTVE010000328.1:0-510 GCA_964247485.1 uncultured Propionibacteriaceae bacterium | reverse complement strand
TCGTCACGGCCCCCACCGGGCTCATCGGCCACCAGGTCCTCGCCGGTGTGCTCGCCCAGACCAGGCTGAGCTACGCCAGCACCTTCCGGGCCGAGGCCGCGGACGGCGGCTGCCTGCGGGTGAGCGGCGAGGTCGCGTACGCCGACGCTGCCGGCACGCCGACTGAGACCGAGCGGCACAACAAGCTCTGGTGCCCCGGCCGCGGCGTGGTCGAGGCCGACCTGCAGGCTCGCTCGGCCACCGTCACGACCCGCACCGTGCCCCCGCCCCCGCCGCCGGAGCGCCCGACCGTACGCCCGGCCGTGCGGTGGACCGCCCCCGCCGGCGGGGCGGGGGGGGCCGTCCGGGGCGGCCCCGGGGGTGCCCCCGGGGGGGGCGAGCCGCCGCTGCACGGCCAGCCGGCGACCGACCGTGGCGGAACGCGGGGACAACCTCTCGTGCGGCAGCGTCTCCCAGGACGGGAAGACCGCGACGCCGGCCGGGTCGATCAGGCAGCCCAGCGCATCGGCC
>CAXTVE010000327.1:0-3814 GCA_964247485.1 uncultured Propionibacteriaceae bacterium | reverse complement strand
GGACGGGCCGCCCCGCCAGGGCGGGGTGGGTCTGAGCTCGATGCGCGAACGGGCCACCGAGCTCGGCGGGGTGTGCCTGGTCGAGTTCCCGCCCCGGTCGGGGGCCCGGGTCTTCGCCCGACTGCCGGTCACCGAGACGACGGGAGTGCGCCATGGGACCGCCTGACCCGCGACAGCCGCCGGAGCCGCTCCGCGTGCTGGTCGCCGACGACCATCCGCTGATCCGGGACGGGTGGCGGATGATCCTCGCCACCGTGCCCGACGCGGAGCTGGTGGGCGCCGCCGCCACCGGGGCCGAGGCCGTCCGGTTGGTCGAGGAGGTGCGGCCCGACCTCGTGGTCATGGACCTGCACATGCCGGACCTCGACGGGGTGGAGGCGACCCGGCGGATCACCAGCACACACCCGGGCGTGGCGGTGCTTGTCCTGACCCAGTACGACGACGACGAGTCGATCACGGCCGCCCTCCGCGCGGGCGCCCGGGGCTATGTGCTGAAGGGGGCGGGGGCCGCCGAGCTGATCCTCGCGGTCCGGACGGTGGCCTCCGGGCAGATCGCCTTCGGCGCCGAGCTCGGGGACCGGATGCTGGGCCGGATCACCGGGGCCGCCCGCCCCGACCCCGCCCACGCGTTCCCGGCGCTGACCGCCCGGGAGCTGGAGATCCTGACCCTGCTGGCGCAGGGCTGGCCGGACCACCGGATCGCCGCCCGGCTCTACCTGGAGGCCAAGACGGTGCGCAACCACATCGGCCACCTGCTCCCGAAGCTGCCGGCCACATCGCGGGTGGAGGCCGTCCTGATGGCGCGCGCGGCGGGCCTGGGTGAGTCCCAGCCGTGACCGCTGATCCGGCCGGGCGGGGCTTGCACCCGGGCACCGTAGGCGCCGTGCCCGGGTGCGCCCGACCACCCTCAGATCCGGTGCATCCCGGCTTCTGACGCGCCTAACGTGCGGTTCGCCGGCCCTTCACGCACCCTGCGTCAGCTACTGCCCCAGGTGGGACGGCCATCGGCGATCATCAACCCACGAGGGGGAAGCACGTGAAGGTTCTCAAAGTCGCAGCATCGGCTGCGGTCGGTCTGGGTGTCGTGGCGGCGGGCCTGCTGGCGCCGGCCTCCGCAGAGGCGGCATCCAGGTGCACGGGGGTCTCCGGATACTGGACCTGCTACTCCACGACCACGGGGCCGGCCTACGCGACCACGGTCCTGCGCAGCTGGCCGATCAGGAACGACTCGCCCCGGAAGATCACGGCATCCTGCCGGCTGGTGTCCAACCTCACGTACTCCTCCAGCAGCAGTCAGACCGTCTCGGCGGACGCCAAGATCAAGCTCTACGAGGTGGCGGAGCTGACGGTGGGCGGAGCGCAGGAGCGCGTCAACACCCTGACCGTGAGCGAGTCGACGGCGCTCGCGGCGACGTTCGTCCTCAACCCGGGCGAGTCCGCGACCTGCCGCGCCATCCACGGCTACTACCGGGTCGGCACCCGGTACGAGCGGTACAGCAACTACAAGGTGATCGAGAGCAAGTCCGGGACCACCACCGTCCCCTACTCGTGGGGGCTTCAGGTCATCTGAGCGTGCCGCTCGGCCACGAACGCGCCTCCCGCCGACCTCGGCGGGGGGCGCTGTCGCGCCGGGACGGTGATCCGGCGTAACCCCCCACCCCACGGGGACTTCTCCGCTAGGGTCCGAAGTGCCCTGATCACAGGCGTCTTTCTGGGGAAAGAGCACGCCGATGCGCAATCGGATCCGGATCACCGCGGTCAGTGTCGCCACGCTCCTCCTGACGGCGCTGGCGCCACCGGCGATGGCCGCGGCGCCCGCTGCCCCGACGTTGGTCAGCCCGGCCGACGGTTCGACCGCGACCACAGCCGACGTGCCGCTCGCGGTCCGGGCGAGCGACCCCGACGGCGGGTCGGTGGACGTCCGCTTCGAGGGCCGTCGGGTCGGGGCCACCGTGCCCGGTGGTGGCGGGCAGGCGGGCCCGTTCACCCTGGTCGCCCTGCCGGACACCCAGAACTACACCTACAACAACCGCCAGGGGACGATCACCCAGCAGGCTCAGTGGGCGGTCAGCACCCGGGCCTCGCTGAACACCGCGATGGTCGTCCAGCTCGGCGACCTGGTCAGCGAGTACGACAACCTCACCCAGTGGGGACACGTCTCGACCGGGCTGAAGCCGCTCGACGACGCGAACCTGCCGAACACGGTGGTCGCCGGCAACCACGACTTCAACAACACCACCGGCGCGTTCACCCAGTACGACAGCTACTTCCCGCCGTCGCGCTACGCCGGCCGGCCCTGGACGCCGAGCACGGCCCGCTACGGCGGCTACCTGGGGCAGAACCTCTTCGGCCCCGATCCGGTGGACCGCCGCAACATGGACAACTTCGCCCTGTTCAGCGGCGGCGGCCGCGACTTCCTGGTGCTGAACCTGGAGTGGGAGGCCCCGCAGGTCGCCCTCGACTGGGCGGCCAAGGTCCTGGCGGCCTACCCCGACCGGATCGCGATCCTGACGACCCACAGCTTCCTGGGCCTCAACGGGCAGCGCCGGACGACCGCCGAGCGACCGGGCGGCACCCCGGCCAACACCATCTGGAACGACTTCGTCTCCCAGCAGTGCTCGATCCGGCTGGTGCTCAACGGTCACTTCCACAACGGCAACGTCGGCGAGGCCAACCGGTCCGACCTCAACCGGTGCAACCAGCCGGTGCAGCAGATCCTGACCGACTACCAGGACCGGGCGAACGGCGGTGACGGCTGGCTGCGGTACTACACCTTCGACCCCGCAGCGAACACCCTGACAGCCACGACGTACTCGCCGAAGCTGAACGCCTACGAGACCGACGCGGACTCCGCGTTCACCCTGCCGTTCGACCTCGGTACGCCGCAGCCGGCCCCGTTCACCCCCATCGGCACCGACCGGGTGGCCTCGGGCGAGGTTGCGCGGGCGACCTGGACCGGGCTGGCTCCCGACACGCTCTACGAGTGGCGGGCGGTGGCCGACGACGGCGGCGGCAGCACCACCTCGGCGACCTGGACCGTGCGGACCCCGCCGAGCAGCGACCTCGTCGACGACACCTTCAGCCGCGACGTGACCAACAGCTGGGGCGCCGCGGACGCCGGTCACGCCTGGCAGCTCAGCTCCTCGCTCACCTCCTACCGCGTCGACGGGTCGCAGGGCCGGGTGAGCGTGCCGGTCGGTTCGGGCCGCACCGGCACCCTGACCGGGATCTCGGCCACCGACGTCCAGGTCAGCACCGACCTGTCGCTGGCCTCGGCCGCGACCGGCTCGGGGACCTACGTCTCCCTGCTGGCCCGGGCCTCCGGCTCGACGAGCTACCGGGCGAAGCTGCGCTACCTGGCCAACGGCGCGTTGGCGCTGAGCGTCGGCCGGGTCGTCGGCGGCACCGAGACGACCCTGGCCCCACGAACGTCGCGGGGATCACGGCCACCCCGGGGCTGCCACTCCGGCTGCGACTGGAGACCGCGGGAACCTCGCCCACGACCGTACGCGGCAAGGTCTGGCCGGTCGACGGCACCGAGCCGGCCGGGTGGACGGCGACGGCCACCGACACGACGCCCGCCCTGCAGGCGGCCGGCACGGCCGGGGTCGACGTCTACGTCTCGGGCAGCGCCACCGCCCCCTCCGCGCTGGCCTTCGACCGGTTCACGGTGGCGCGCCTCGGCGCCCCGCCGCCGGTCAACCAGCGGCCGACCGCGGTGATCGGTTCCCCGGGGGTCGCCGGCCGGACGGTCAGCCTCAGCGGCACCGGCGCGTCCGACACGGACGGGACCGACGCCGGGGTCGCGGGGGCG
>CAXTVE010000326.1:0-3826 GCA_964247485.1 uncultured Propionibacteriaceae bacterium | reverse complement strand
CCCGCGCCCCCGGTGCGCCGGGTGCAGGAGCTGACCCCGGTCTCGGTCACCCGGCTGGACGGGCAGCGCCAGCTCGTCGACCTGGGGCAGAACGTCAACGGCTGGGTCCGGCTCTCCCGGCTCGGCCCCGCCGGGACCACCACCCGGCTGGTGCACGGGGAGTGGCTCGGCCCGGACGGCGACCTGACCACCGAGCACCTCCGCCCGGCCGTTCCGTTCCTGCCGGAGCCGCTGTCCGCCGGACAGGTCGACGAGGTGACGTCCGCCGGTGTCCCCGACGACGTCTTCGAGCCGCGCCGCACCACCCACGGCTTCCGGTACGTGCGCATCGAGGGACACCCGCGGCTGCTCACGCCCGCCGACGTGCGCGGTGTCGTCGTGCACACCGACCTGCGCCGGACCGGCTGGTTCTCCTGCAGCGACGAGCGGGTCGACCGGCTGCACGAGGCCGCGGTCTGGAGCCTGCGCGACAACGTCTGCGACATCCCCACCGACTGCCCCCACCGCGAGCGCGCCGGATGGACCGGTGACTGGCAGCTGTTCGTGCCGACGGCTGCGTTCCTCTACGACGTCGCCGGCTTCTCCACCAAGTGGCTCCGCGACGTCGCCGCCGACCAGTGGCCGGACGGCACCATCGCGAACATCAGCCCCACCGCTCCCGCCGAGGGCCGGGACAGCCCGATCGCCGGCCTGAACGGCTCGGCCGGCTGGGAGGACGCGGCGGTGGTCGTGCCCTGGGAGCTGTACCGGGCGTACGGCGACACCCGGATCCTGGCCGAGCTGTGGCCGACGATGACGCGTTGGCTGAGCAAGGTCGAGGATCAGGCCCGGGTCCACCGGCATCCCGACCGGATCGCCCGGCGACCCGAGCCGGCCCCGCACGAGCGGTACCTCCGCGACACCGGCTTCTCCTGGGGCGAGTGGCTGGTGCCCGGCGAGGACCTGACCGACTTCGGCGCCTTCGTCACCGCCGACAAGGGCGACGTCGCCACCGCGTACTTCGCCCACTCCACCGGCCTGCTGTCCCGGATCGCCGCGCTGCTCGACCGGCCGGACGACGCCCGCCGGTACGCCGACCTGGCCGAGCGGGTACGCGCCGCCTGGCTGGCCGAGTACGCCGACCCCGCCGGCCGGCTGACGCCGGACACCCAGGCCAACCACGTCCGGGCGCTGGCGTTCGGTCTGCTTCCCGACGCCTGGCGCCCGCGGGTCGCCGACCGGCTGGTCGAGCTGGTGCGCGGGGCCGGGACCCGGCTGCAGACCGGCTTCCTGGCCACGCCGTACCTGCTGCCGGTCCTCGCCGATGCCGGCCACCTCGACCTCGCGTACGAGCTGCTGCGGGCCGACACCGAGCCGTCCTGGCTGGCCATGATCGACCGCGGCGCGACCACGGTCTGGGAGCGCTGGGATGGCGTCTCCGCCGACGGCGTGCCCCACGAGTCGCTCAACCACTACTCCAAGGGCGCGGTGGTGTCGTTCCTGCACCGCTACGCCGCCGGCCTCGAGCTGCTCGACCCCGGGTACCGCCGGTTCCGGATCCGGCCGCGGCCGGGCGGCGGGCTGACCTGGGTGGACGCGGCGCACGAGTCGCCGTACGGGCGGATCGAGGTGTGCTGGCAGCGCTCCGACGGGCGCTTCGACCTGCAGGTCACCGTGCCCCCGGGAACGACCGCCGAGGTCGTGCTGCCCGACGGGCGGACGATGGACGCGGACCCGGGCCGGCACGCCTACCGGTGCTAGTCGCCCGGGCCGCCGTGCATCAGGCCCACGAGCCCCCCGGGCAGGGTGGCGGCCAGGGCCGGGTCGAACTCCCCGTCGACCAGCACGAACACCACCTTGGCGACCGTGTCGCCGCGGTTGGCCCAGGCGTGGTCGGTGCCCCGCTGGACCACCACGTCGCCGGCCGACAGGGTCACCTCCGAGTCGTCGAGGACCAGGGTGAGCTGACCCTCCAGCACGATCCCGTAGTCGATGGAGGCGGTGCGGTGCACCGGCGACTGCAGGCCGCGCTCGTCGAGGTGGCCGGGCAGGAACTCGTTGATCCGGATCTTGGTGCCCCGGGCCGGCGGGGGCACCGCCAGCGTCCGCTCGGTCGGCTCGGTCGGCTCCACCGCGGTGACCCGGGCCGGGGCGCCCTCGGTGTTCCAGACCTCGTGGAAGGCCACGCCGTCCTCGGGCAGCTCGCGGCTCACCGGCACCGGCCCGTCGGACAGCACCACCGAGACGCCCTCGGGCGTGTGCCCGGTGACGACGCGGCGCGGGGGAGTGCCGCTCATGCGTGGCTGACGATAGGGCCGCCATGCAGCTCGATCATCTCCGGCCACAGGCTCGGGATCCGGAGCTCGACCGGCGCCACGTAGTCCGTCAGCTCGGCGTACGCGCGGTGCAGGTTGCAGACGACGCGCTCGCTCTCCCGCCACTCGCGGTAGGGGCCGTTCTCGTTGAACCGGCGTGCGGCCTCGAGCGGGGTCAGTCCGGCGGCGTAGGACCGCGTGGCTACCTCCGCGATCTGGTCGATGTACGCCTCGTGCTCGTCCAGCAGCCGCGTGATCTCCGCACCGCGGCGTACCGGCCCGTGACCGGGCAGGAGGACCTCCGGCGCGAGCTCCCGCATCCGCCGCAGTGCGGCCCGGAAGCCGGCCACCGAGCCCTCGAGGATGATGGGGTGCCCACCCGCGAAGGTGAGGTCACCGGTGAAGAGCACCTTCTGCTCGGGCAGCCAGACCGCGATGTCGTGGGTGGTGTGGGCTGGACCCAGCACCAGCAGCTCGACCGAGAACCCGTCGAGGTGCAGCGTCGCGTCGTGCTCGATGGTCACGTCCGGGGGCCGGACCGTCAGGTCGCCGTAGTCGGCCGGCAGCTCCTTGGTGGCCGCGAGGCCGGCGCGGAGCACCCCTTCCCGGCACAGCCGGTGGGCGATGATCGTCGTCGCCGGAGGCAGGAACCCGTTGCCGTACGTGTGGTCCGGGTGGTGGTGGGTGTTGACCGCCATCCTGAGCTCGCCCGGCGCCACCCGGGCGACCTCGGCGAGCAGCGCGCGGTTGCGCTTCTCGGTCGAGGTGCTGTCCACCAGCACGGCGTCACCCGAGGCATCGGTGATCACCCCGCAGTTGTTCACCATCCAGCCGCCGTCCGGCTGGACGTAGGCGTAGGTGCCGGGCACCAGCTCCTCGAGGTACGCCGTCCCGTCGCTCCACGTCATGGCCCTATCCAGCCTCAGCGCCGGCGCCCTTGGCAAGGTCCGCGGGCATCACCGAGATGTATTGGTGTCATGCGTACGGACACGTTCCGCTCCGGCGGCGCCGGTGCTTGACTCGGCAGGTGAGTGGCGTGAGTCCGCAGTCGACCGGGGTCGAGTCGCCCCGGGCCGACGCCGGGGTCCGGCTGGCCCTGCTGCTCACCCTGGCCCTGCTGGCCGCCTTCGCCCCGATCGCCACCGACCTGTACCTGCCCGGCTTCCCGGCCATGGCGGCCGACCTGCGAACCGATGCCAGCGGCGTACAGCTGACGCTCACCACCTTCCTGGTCGGCATGGCCCTCGGTCAGCTGGTGATGGGACCGCTGTCGGACCGCTTCGGGCGGCGGGGCCCGCTGGTCGTCAGCGCCGCGGTGTGCGTGCTGGCCGGGGTGGCGACCGCCCTGACCCCGAACCTGGCGGTGCTCATCGCGGCCCGCCTGGTCCAGGGCTGCACCGGCGCGGGCGGCATGGTGATCGGGCGGGCGGTGATCGCCGACCTGACCACGGGCCGGGCGGCGGCGAAGGCGTTCACCCTGATGATGACCGTGGGTGGGGTGGCGCCTGTGGTGGCCCCGCTGATCGGGGGGC
>CAXTVE010000325.1:3480-3830 GCA_964247485.1 uncultured Propionibacteriaceae bacterium | reverse complement strand
GTCGGTCCCCTACTTCTCGCTGGTGCTGGTGCCGGGTCGGGACCGCCGGGCCGACGCGGCGGGCCGCGCCCCGTCCCGCCCGGAGGTCGTCGACGGCCCGCGGCTGCTGGTCGTCGGGCTGGGTCCCGGCCCCGATCGCTGGACCACCCCCGACGTCACCGCAGCCCTGGCCCAGGTCGACCACGTGCTCGGCTACGGCCCCTACGTCGACCGGGTGCCCGATCGACCCGGGCTGACGAAGCACGCCAGCGGCAACACCGTCGAGCTGGACCGGGCCCGGCACGCCCTCGACCTGGCCCGCGCCGGCGAACAGGTCGCGGTGGTCTCCGGCGGTGACGCCGGCGTGTTCG
>CAXTVE010000325.1:0-3470 GCA_964247485.1 uncultured Propionibacteriaceae bacterium | reverse complement strand
CCGCGGGGGGGTCGGGCTGGGGGGGGGGGGGGGGCGCGGCCGCCGCCGACCCCGCGTACGCCGACGTCACGATCGAGGTCCTGCCCGGGCTCACCGCCGCCCAGGCCGTGGCCGCCCGGGCCGGGGCCCCGCTGGGCGGTGACTACGCCGTGCTGTCGCTGTCCGACCGGCTCAAGCCGTGGTCGGTGATCGAGGACCGGTTGCGGGCGGTGGCGGCCGCCGACCTGGTGCTGGCGATCTACAACCCGGCCTCCCGGACGCGTACGCACCAGGTCAAGCAGGCCAAGGAACTGCTGCTGGAGCACCGCGCGTCGGACACCCCGGTGGTCGTCGGCCGCAACGTCGGACGCGCCGGCGAGTCGCTGGTCGTCACGCCCCTCGGCGATCTCGACCCCGACACCATCGACATGAGCTGCCTGCTGATCGTGGGCTCGAGCCGGACCCGGAGCGACCCGGCCGGCGTGTGGACCGCGCGCAGCCATGCCGGCTGACTTCGGCGACGAGCTCGAGCACCACCGCGCCGAGCTCCTGGTGCACTGCTATCGGATGCTCGGCAGCCGGCACGACGCCGAGGACGCCACGTCCGAGACCCTGCTCCGGGCCTGGCGGGGGCGGGAGGCGTACGCGGGCGAGGCCGGGATGCGCACCTGGCTCTACCGGATCGCCACCAACGCGTGCCTGGACCTGCTCCGGGCCCGCCGCCGCCGCTCGGTCGTCCTGGAGACCGACGCCCAGCCGGCGACGGTCGGGACCGCCTCCCCCGCGGGGGTGACCTGGCTCGAGCCCATGCCCGACGACACCGTGGAGTCCGCCGAGGAGCGGCTGGTCGGTCGCGAGACCGTCGAGCTAGTGATGATCGCCGCGATCCAGCACCTGCCGCCGCGGCAGCGGGCCATGGTCGTGCTCCGTGACGGGCTGGGCTGGTCCGCCGCGGAGGTGGCGCAGGCGCTCGACACTACGTCGGCCGCGGTCAACAGCGGTCTGCAGCGGGGCCGGGCCACCCTGCGCGCCCAGCTGCCGGGCGAGCGGTCGGAGTGGTCCAGCCGACCGGAGGTGACGGCCGACGAGCGGGCCGTGCTGGACCGCTACATCGCGGCCATCGAGGCGTCCGACGACGACGCCGTCGCCCGGCTGCTGCACCCCGAGGTCCGGGTGGGCCACCTGCCGCACGCCGGTGGACAGGTCGGCGACGAGCCGGCCGCCTACGCCCGGCGGGCCGCGGTGGTCGCCGCCTGGGCCCCGCTGCTGCACGCCGCCCCGCCGATCGCCGTCCGGATGCGGCCGGTCCGGGCGAACCGGCCGCCGGCGGTCGCCAGCTACGTCCGCCCACCCGGCGCGGCGGCGTACCAGGCCTTCGCGGTCTCCCTGCTCCGGATCGAGGACGGGTTGATCACCGAGGTGGTGAGCTTCCCCGGCCCGGAGGTGACCGCGTTCGGGCTGCCCGAGCAGCTGACCGATGAGGAGTCCCGCCCGCCGGCGTCAGTACCGTCATGAGACTCCTCGCGATCACCGAGAACATCACCGTCGACGGCGTCATTGACGCGACCGGCGGCTGGTTCGACCCGACCGACACCCTGGACCACTCCGACCTGGTCGAGCAGAACATGCGGCACGCGGCGCAGGCCGATGCGTTCCTGGCCGGCCGCAACACCTTCGAGGCCTTCCGGGGCTTCTGGCCCAACCAGACCGACGACCGGAGCGGGGTGACCGACTACCTCAACCGGGTGCAGAAGTACGTCGTGTCCAGCACCATCACCGATCCGCAGTGGGAGAACAGCACGGTTCTGTCCGGCCCGCTCGTCGAGGAGGTCACCCGGCTGAAGGAGCAGGACGGACGCGACATCGTGGTCTCCGGGAGCATCCAGCTGGCCCACGGCCTGATCGCCGCGGGGCTGGTCGACGAGTACCGGCTCTTCGTCTACCCGGTCGTCCTGGGCACCGGCGCGCGGCTGTTCGAGGGCGCCACGGAGGTGCCGGAGCTCGAGCTGGTGGAGACCAGGGACTTCAACGGCGGCATCGTCCTGCAGACCTACCGGGTGCGCACGCCGTAGAGGTGCGACTCGACGAAACCCTCCGCCGCGAGCGCTGCGCCGACCAGGATCACCGCCGCCTGGCGGAGCCCGTACGCCTCCACCTGGTCGGCGATGTCGGCGAGGGTGCCGCGCAGCACCAGCTCCTCGGGCTGGCTGACCCGGTGCGCGACCACGACCGGGCAGTCGGCCCCGTAGGCCGGGGTCAGCTCCACGGCCAGTCGCCGGACGCGCCGGACCGCCAGGTGCAGCACCAGGGTCGACCGGGTCTCGGCCAGCCGGGCCAGCGACTCCGACTCGGGCATGGCGGTCGAGTCGGCCTGGGTCCGGGTCAGGATGACGGTCTGCGTCAGCTCGGGCACCGTCAGCTCCCGGCCGACCAGGGCAGCCGCGGCGGCGTACGCGGGGACGCCCGGCGTCACGTCCCAGGGCACCCCGGCCCGGTCGAGGCGGCGGGCCTGCTCGGCCAGCGCGGAGTAGATCGACGGGTCGCCGGAGCACAGCCGGGCCACATCCTGGCCGCGCTCGTGGGCGGCGACCAGGTGCACGGTGATCTGGTCCAGGGTGAGGCGAGCACTGTCGATCAGGGTCGCCCCGGGCGGGCAGTGGGCCAGCACGTTCGCGTCGAGGTAGGTGCCGGCGTAGACGCAGACGGGTGAGGCCTGGATCAGCCGGACGGCCCGGACCGTGAGCAGATCGGCCGCCCCGGGCCCGGCACCGATGAAGTGGATCGTCATCGGGGGTCCAAGGGGGTCGTCCCCCTTGCTCGTTCCACGTGGATCGTCATCGGGGCTTGGTCACGCTCCACTGCACCACGGCGCGGGCCGGCTTCCAACCGTGGTAGGCGCCGATGCGCTCGAGGTGCTCCACCGCGATCCGGGTCATCGTGCCGCCGTGCGCGCGCCAACCCGTGGTGACCACCGCCTCGGTCTCGAAGGTCACCGCGTGCACGACCAGCCGGCCGCCGGGGCGCAGGGCCGACCAGCAGGCGTCGAGCACCGCGGCGTCCGCGCCGCCCCCGCCCAAGATCGCCTCGGGCCTCGGCAGGGCGCCGCGCGCGCCCCGAGCAGCGCCCGGGGCCCCCGGGCGCCCCCTGGGCGGCGCTGGGGGGCGGGGGGCGGGCCCGCGGGGGGGCGGCCCCGGCGGGCGAGGACCTGGTCATCGCCACCAAGGTCGGTGGGCGCCCAACCGCACCGGCGAAGGACTTCTCCACCATGGAGCGGCTCACCCCGGACGTCATCCGCAGCTCCGCCGAGCGCAGCCTGGAACGGATGGGCCTGGACCGGCTCGACCTGTACTACGCGCACGTGCAGGACCCGGAGGTGCCCCTGACCGACCAGGTCGAGGCGTTCGGACGGCTCGCCGTCGAGGGCACCGTGGGGATGCTCGGGGTCAGCAACACCTGGTCCTGGCGGGTCGAGCGCGCCCGGGCGCTGGCCG
>CAXTVE010000324.1:0-3834 GCA_964247485.1 uncultured Propionibacteriaceae bacterium | reverse complement strand
ACGCTGTGGTGGTCGCGACCGACCCGACGGCGGCGGGGACCCTCGCCGGCGCGCCCGCCCCCGCGATGAAGGCGCTCACCACGTTCTGGCACACCGCGCCCGAGCCGCCGACCACCACCCGGCTGCTGCATGTCGACGCGGACGCCCGCGGCCCGGTGATCAACAGCGCGGTGCTGACCAACGCGGCTCCGACGTACGCGCCCCCGGGCCGGCCCCTGATCGCCACCACGATCCTGGGTGCCGACGGGTCGCCGGAGATGGAGCGCCTCGCCCGGGCGCACGCGGGGGTCATCTACGGCGCCGGCACGGACCGCTGGGAGCTGGTCACCACCCACGTGATCCGACGGGCGCTGCCGGAGCAGCCCCCGCCCCTGGAGCACCGCCGGCCGGTCCGGCTGCCCTCCGGCGCGTACGTCTGCGGCGACCACCGCGACACGGCGTCGATCCAGGGGGCCCTGGTCTCGGGATTCCGGGCCGCCCACAGCGTGCTCGAGGATCTCCGCGTCGCCCCCTGATCTGGTGCGGGGGTCCAGGGGGGTCGTCCACCCTTCGCTGGAATACGCTCGACAGCATCATGAGCCTCTTCCCCCGCCTGGAACCGCTGCTGGCCCGGGTCGCCAAGCCGATCCAGTACGTCGGCGGCGAGCTGAACTCGGTGGTCAAGGACTGGGACGCGGTCGACGTGCGCTGGTGCCTGTCCTACCCCGACGCGTACGAGATCGGGCAGCCCAACCAGGGCATCGCCATCCTCTACGAGATCCTCAACGAGCGGGACTGGATCCTGGCCGAGCGGACCTACGCGGTGTGGCCGGATCTCGAGGCGCTGATGCGTGAGCACGGCGTGCCGCAGTTCACCCTGGACGCGCACCGCCCGGTCGGGGACTTCGACGTGCTCGGCTTCAGCTTCGCCACCGAGCTCGGCTACACGAACATGCTGACCGCGCTGGACCTGGCCGGGATTCCGGTCCATGCGCGGGACCGGCGCGAGCACGACCCGCTCGTGCTGGCCGGTGGGCACGCCGCCTTCAACCCCGAGCCGGTGACCGACTTCCTCGACGCGGCGGTGCTGGGTGACGGCGAGGAGGTGGCGCTGGTCATCTCGACGCTGGTCCGGGACTGGAAGGCCGCGGGGCGCCCGGGCGGGCGGGACGGCCTGCTGCTCCGGCTGGCCACCGCCGGCGGGGTGTACGTGCCGAAGTTCTACGACGTGGACTACCTGCCCGACGGGCGGATCCGCCGGGTGGCGCCGAACCGGCCCGAGGTGCCGTTCCAGGTCGCCAAGCACACGCTGATGGACCTGGACGCCTGGCCATACCCGGCCAAGCCGCTCGTGCCGCTGGCCGAGACGGTGCACGAGCGCTACTCGGTGGAGATCTTCCGCGGCTGCACCCGCGGCTGCCGGTTCTGCCAGGCGGGGATGATCACCCGCCCGGTGCGCGAGCGGAACATCGAGACCGTCGGGGCGATGGTGGCCGGCGGCATCGCGGCCACCGGGCTGGAGGAGGTGGGGCTGCTCAGCCTTTCGAGCGCCGACCACTCCGAGATCGGCGCGATCACCCACCAGCTGGCCGACCGCTACGAAGGCAGCAACGTCTCGCTGTCGCTGCCCAGCACCCGGGTGGACGCGTTCAACATCGACCTGGCCAACGAGCTGTCCCGCAACGGCCGCCGCTCCGGGCTGACCTTCGCGCCCGAGGGCGGGTCCGAGCGGCTGCGCAGGGTGATCAACAAGATGGTCTCCGAGGACGACCTGATCGCCACGGTCGCCGCGGCGTACAGCAACGGCTGGCGCCAGGTGAAGCTCTACTTCATGTGCGGCCTGCCGACCGAGACCGACGAGGACGTGCTGGCCATCGCCGATCTCGCCAAGCGGGTGATCGCGACCGGACGCCAGGTGAGCGGGCAGCGCGACATCCGCTGCACGGTCTCCATCGGCGGGTTCGTGCCCAAGCCGCACACGCCGTTCCAGTGGGCGGCGCAGTGCGACGCGGAGACCGTCGACGCCCGGCTGGCCAAGCTGCGCGACGCCGTCCGCTCCGACCGTCAGTACGGGAAGGCCATCGGGTTCCGCTACCACGACGGCCTCCCCGGGATCATCGAGGGACTGCTCAGCCGGGGGGACCGGCGGGTGGGCCGGGTGATCGAGGCGGTGTGGCGCGACGGCGGCCGGTTCGACGGCTGGAGCGAGCACTTCTCGTACGCGCGCTGGGCCGCGTGCGCCGAGCAGGCACTGGCCGGCACCGGGGTGGACCTGGCCTGGTTCACCACCCGGGAGCGGGACTACGCCGAGGTGCTGCCCTGGGACCATCTCGACGCCGGGCTCGACCGCGACTGGCTGTGGCAGGACTGGCAGGACGCCCTCGACGAGGTCGAGGTCGAGGACTGCCGCTGGACCCCGTGCTTCGACTGTGGCGTCTGCCCCCAGCTCGACACCGCGATCCAGGTCGGTCCCACCGGGCGGAACCTGCTGCCCCTGACGCCGGTACCGGCGAGGGGCTGACCCAGACGTTGGAACCGTCCGCATCCCCGACCCGCCGTCGCGGGGTCGGCTTCGGACCGCCGGTCGCCGCATTCGTGTTCAGCGTGCTGGTCTTCAGTCTGGCCATCGGGTACGGGCTCGACGGGGTCCCCGACAGCGAGACCGGCTTGCTCTCCGCGATGGCGGAGGTGGCCGGTCTGCATCAAGCGGGCATCACCGTCAAGTCCTCAGCGCTACTCCTGCTGGCGCGACTGGCGGGCCTCGGCATGATCGCCAGTTTCGCAGCCGTCCTGGTGACCAGGAAACGGCTCGGCAGACGCCCGGACGACGCCTAGGTTGGGCCTATGACCGAGACCGCGATCACGACCGTCGACCAGCTGGTGGCGCTGGTGGGGGAGCCGAAGCCGGCCGCGGCGAACAAGGCCCGGCCGGCGCTGCACGAGCTGGACCGGCAGTGGCTGGCTGCTTCGCCCTGCTGCCTGGTCGCCACCTCCGGCGCCGACGGCACCTGTGACGTCTCGCCGAAGGGCGACCCGGCCGGCCAGCTGACCCACGTCCTCGACGACACCACGATCGCCCTCGCCGAGCGTCCGGGGAACAAGCGGGTCGACGGCTACCGCAACGTGATCGCCAACCCGCACGTCGGGCTGATCTTCCTGATTCCCGGCCGCAGTGACACGCTGCGGATCAACGGCCGGGCCCGGCTCGTCTCCGAGGCCCCGTTCTTCGACGCGATGGTGGTCAAGGGGCACCGGCCGATCCTGGCGCTCGTCGTGGAGATCGAGGAGATCTTCCACCACTGCGCCAAGGCGTTCCTGCGCTCGCAGCTGTGGCGGCCGGACACCTGGACCGACCCGGTGCCGCCCCGGGCGGTGATCGCCCGGACGCTCGAGCGGCCGGAGGCGAGCCTGGAGGAGCTGACCGCCTACTACGGCCCCGCCTACGCCGAGAAGCTCTACGGCTGAGCAGTGACGGCGTGGAGCGTGGCCCTCGTGGTCAGCGCCGCGGCCCACCTCGGGTTCCAGCTGACGGTCACCCTGGTCGTCTACCCGGCGCTGGCGGCCGCCCCGGCCGACGCGTGGGCCCGGGTGCACGATGCGCACTCCCGGCGGATCGCGCCCCTGGTCGGGATGCTCTACGCGGGACTGCTGGTCACGGCGGCCGGCGCCCTGGTCACGGCGTGGTCGCCCGGCACGGTCATCGCCGCGTCGGCCGGGGTCGCGGCGATCGGGCTCACCGCCACGGTGGCTGGACCCCTCCACGGACGGCTGGGCCGGGGCCGGCAGGAGGGGTTGCTGCGCCGCCTGCTCCGGGCCGACCGGGGGCGGACGCTCGCCGCGCTGGTGGCCCTGGGC
>CAXTVE010000323.1:0-3856 GCA_964247485.1 uncultured Propionibacteriaceae bacterium | reverse complement strand
TGCTCGGGCGTCCGGGCCGGCTGGCCTTCGACCACGACCGGATCCTGGCCGACGGGGTGGAGCGGGCCCGAGCCAAGCTGGAGTACAGCACGCTGGCCGCCGTCTTCTGCGCCCCGGAGTTCACCATCGCCGAGCTGCGGCAGGTCTACGACGTGGTCTGGGACGCCGCCCTGGACCCGCGGAACTTCCACCGCAAGGCGACGGCTTCGGCGGGCTTCCTGACCGAGACCGGGGAGACGACCACCCGCGGCGGCGGCCGGCCGGCCCAGCTCTACCGGGCCGGGCCCGCAACCCTGCTGTCCCCGCCGATCCTGCGACCCCCGCCCCGGGGGCGCTGACGTGGGCACCCCACCGAGCGGCTTCGGGTACGCCGTGCAGCAGCAGGGTGCGGTGGTCGTCATCCGGCACCACGGTCGGGTGGCCGCCACCCTGCGCGGCGCGGCGGCGGCCAGGTTCTTGAGCGCGGTGACCGAGGGCGACCCGCAGCAGCTGATGGCGCGGGCCACCGGCAACTACCGGCGCGGCAACGAGCGCCGCTGAGCGCCTCGCGACCGGCCGGTCCTGGGTCAGGACCGGGCCGGCGGCCAGCTCGGCGGGATGTTCTGGTTGAGGTGGAAGATGTTGTCCGGGTCGACGGCGTCCTTCAACGCGGTCAGCCGGGCCAGCACCGCCGGTGGGTAGGCCCGGCCCACGCCGGATGCCCCGTCGTCGCTGAGGGCGTTGACGTAGGCCCCGTCCGTGAACGGTGCCACCTGCCCGGCCCAGGCCCGGACGGTGGCGATGTGGGCCGCATCCTCGGCGGGGTCGGTCCAGCGTGCGGCGCCCATGTACTCGAAGGCCGTGCCGCGGTGCGCGAAGGCGGTCGCGTCCGGTGGCACGTCGGCGATCGCTCCGCCGTGGGTCTGCAGGCTGGCCCCCATGGACGGGTCGTGGGCGAGCAGCACCTCGATCGCCGCGTCGGGCAGCGCGGGGAGGTAGTGGCCTTTCCAGTAGCGGCGCAGGTCGTGGCCCTGCGGGGTGTCGCCGCAGCGCTGGAGGTCGACGTAGGACCGCTCGAGCAGCCGCCGCTCGACCGGCGCGCCGAGACGCTCCAGGCCCCGGGCATGCTCGCGGCCTACGTCCGGATCGCCGACCCACACGAAGCCGAGCGTCGCGGTGCCGCCCGAGATCGAGGCCTCGTACGTCGCCCGGCGCGGTGCGGCCAGCGCCAGCTCCCGCCAGCACGCCAGGGCCGCGGCGGCCCCGGCGGCGGGGAAGTCCAGCTCGACGGTCAGCGTCCGGGTGCCGGTGGCGTGCAGCTGGAACTCGAACTCGGTGACCACGCCGAAGTTGCCGCCGCCCCCGCGCAGGCCCCAGAAGAGCTCGGGGTTCTCCGCCGCCGAGGCGCGCACGACCTCGCCGGCCGCGGTCACCACCTCGAAGGACAGCACGTTGTCGCAGGCCAGCCCGTACTGGCGGGCGAGCCAGCCCATCCCGCCGCCCAGGGTCAGCCCGCCGACCCCGGTGTGCGAGACGTTGCCGGCCGTCGTCGCCAGCCCGTACGGCTGCGTGGCCGCGTCGAGCGCCCCGAGCAGGGCGCCACCCTGGACCCACGCCCGCCGGCGTTCCGGGTCGACCCGTACGCCGCCCATCGGGGCGAGGTCGATCATCAGCCCGCCCTCGGGCACCGCATGCCCCACCACGCTGTGCCCGCCGCACCGGACCCCGATCTCCAGGCCCTCGCGCCGGGCCAGGGCCACGGCGGCCACAACGTCAGCGGTGCGCCGGCAGCGCACGATCAGGGCCGGCCGGCGGTCCACCATCGCGTTCCAGACCGAACGGGCCCGGTCGTAGCCGGGATCCCCGGGCCGCAGCAGGTCCAGGTCGGGTCGTGGTGCCGGTCGCACGCCGCTCAGCGTCTGGGTCATCTGCGTCTCCCTGTCGGTTGCCGATGCGGTTCTGACCGGTGGAACGGGCGGAACTCATCGGCCGGCCGGTGGAGATCCGGCGAGAATCTCCCCCCAGCGCACCGGGGCCGGGAGTGTTCCCGCGTGCGCCGGGCGCCTCGGTTCACTCTCGGGGGAGATTTTCGTCATTCACCTCGGGAGCGGAACCGGACTACGCCTTCTTGACCCGCCAGGCCCGCTCGAAGGGCAGCCGCCAGGCGTGCGGCGCGATCATCTGGTGGATCGCGTTCGGGCCCCACGACCCCGGCGCGTACGGCTTGACCGGCGGCGGGTCCTTGAGCAGCGGCTCGGACCGCTCCCACAGGCTCTCGATGCCCTCCGCGGTCGTGAAGAGCGTGTGGTCGTCGCGCATCGCGTCCATGATCAGCCGCTCGTACGCCTCGAGGATGTCCCCGGCCCGGTCGGTCTCCTGGGTGGAGAACTGCATGCTGAGCTTGTCGAGCTTCATCCCCGGCCCGGGCCGCTTGCCGTAGAACGACAGCGACACCTTGGACTCGTCCGCGAGGTCGAAGGTGAGGTGGTCCGGACCGGACGCGCCGACGCCCGACCCGCCCGGGAACATCGTCCGGGGCGCCTCCTTGAAGGCGATGGAGATGATCCGCTGGCCCTCGGCCATCCGCTTGCCGGTGCGGCAGTAGAACGGCACGCCCGCCCAGCGCCAGTTGTCGATGCCGGCCTTGAGGGCGATGAAGGTCTCGGTGTCGGAGTCACGGGCCACCCCCTCCTCCTGCCGGTAGCCGCTGTACTGCCCGCGGATCACCTCGTGCGGGTTGATCGGCAGCATCGAGCGGAAGACCTTGTTCTTCTCCTCGCTGATGGCCCGGGGCTCCAGCGCGGTCGGCGGCTCCATGGCCACGAAGGCCAGCACCTGGAACAGGTGGGTGACCACCATGTCCTTGTACGCCCCGGTCACCTCGTAGAAGTTGGCCCGCTTGTCCAGGCCGAGCGTCTCGGGGATGTCGATCTGGATGTGGTCGATGAAGTTGCGGTTCCAGATCGGCTCGAACAGCCCGTTGGCGAAGCGGAAGGCCAGGATGTTCTGCGCCGCCTCCTTGCCCAGGAAGTGGTCGATCCGGAAGATCTGCCGCTCGCGGAACGTCTCGTGGACCTTGTCGTTGAGCGCGATGGCGCTCTCCAGGTCGGTACCGAACGGCTTCTCCATCACCACCCGGGAACGGTCGACCAGGTCCGCCTCGCGCAGCATCTGGATCACCGCGGTGGCGGCGGCGGGCGGCACGCTCAGGTAGTGCAGCCGCCCGACCATGCCGCCGAGCTTCTCCTCGGCGATCTTGACCGCCTCGGCCAGACCCTCCGGCCCCGCCGAGGTCGGCACGTAGGTCAGCCGCTGCTCGAACTCCGCCCACTGCTCACCGGTCAGCGGGTGGTGGCTGAACTCCCCCACCGCCTGCTTGGCGAAGTTGCGGAACGAGTCCTCGGTGTGGTCCTCCAGCGACGTCCCGATCACCTGGATGTCGGGCGCCAGGGCCGAGAGCGCGAGGTGGGCGAGCCCGGGAATGAGCTTGCGCCGCGACAGGTCTCCGGTGGCGCCGAACAGCACGATCACGTGCGGCGGGATGACGTCCGGGCGCCGGCGACTCGCCCGGGCGTTCGGCGACGGGTAGGCGATGGTCTGCGCGGGGATCTCGGTCACTCCCTGATGCTTTCATTACCCGACAGCGTCAACAAGGTGTAGGGGTCCCTTTGTCTGTTCGTACCGGTCCGCCGTGAGGGTCGTCCTCGCGCCGGACAAGTTCAAGGGCTGCCTGACCGCGGCGGCTGTGGCGGCGGCGCTGGCCCGGGGCGTACGTGCGGTGCGGCCGGAGCTCGAGGTCGTCGAGGTGCCGGTGGCCGACGGCGGCGACGGCACCGTCGCCGCGGCCGTCGCCGCCGGCTGGGACGAGGTCGAAGTG
>CAXTVE010000322.1:0-3865 GCA_964247485.1 uncultured Propionibacteriaceae bacterium | reverse complement strand
CCACATCGGCAGCCCGGTGTACAGGCGACCGATGCAGCCCTCGTTGAGGCTGATGCAGGGCCGCTTGCGCTCGCCCGCTGCCACCTTGAGGGGCAGGTCCGGATCGGCGATGATCGCCCGGGTCATGGCGACCAGGTCCACGCCCGCGGCCAGGCCCAGCTCCGCCACCTCCGGCTCGACGTTGCGCCCGGCCACCAGCACGGGTACGCCCACGGCGTGCCGGAAGCGGGCCGCTCGTTCGTTGAAGACACCCTCGGGCAGCTCGTCCCCGGGCACGAAGTGCGCGGTGCCCAGGCGGGTCGCGCCGGTACCGCCGCTGACGCTGACCAGGTCCACCGCCCCCGAGGCGGTCAGGCTGCGGGCGATCTCGATCATGTCGTCGGGACCGAGGCCACCGGTCACACACTGGTCGACGGCGATCCGGAGACCCACCAGGAAATCGTCGGACACCGCCGCGCGGACGGCCTCCAGCACCTCCCGACCGAAGCGCGTGCGGTTCTCCAGGCTGCCGCCGTACGCATCGGTACGGGTGTTGACGCGCGGGTCGAAGAACTGCTCGATCAGGTGGCCCCCGAAAGAGGTGACCTCGGCCCCGTCCCAGCCGCACTGCTCCAGGCGCCGGGCGGCGGCCGCGAACCGCTCGACGATCGCCGGCAGCTCGTCGGCGTCGAGGGGTACCGGCACCTCGAGGTGCGACCCCTCCGGCAGGTCCGATGGCGCCCGCAGGGGTACGCCGGAGACGAGCGAGTTGCCCCGGCGGCCCATGTGCGTCATCTGGGACATGCAGAGGGCCCCGTGCCGGTGGATCCCGTCGGCCAGCTCGCGCAAAGCCGGCTCGTTGCGCTCGTCCCACAGGGCGATCGACCCGTACGAGGCCTGGGTCGTCGGATCGACCGACGCTGAGCCGAAGGTCATCACGAGCCCGGCGCCGCCCTGGGCCTTGCGGACGTGGTAGTCGATCTCGCTCTGGGCGATGTGGCCGTCGTGGCTCCAGCCCGTAGCGTGGGGCGTGGACACGATGCGATTCCGAAGCGCTCGGCCGCGGATCTCCAGAGGTGACGTGAGCAGCGGAAAGGACGAGGAGGCCATGAGAGCAGTGTGACATGGCACAGTGGGTCTGTCGCCCCCTCGGACCCCCCCAGAACTGACGCACGGGTGCCCGGCGCCGAGTCGACCACCGCCACCGGTACGGCGCGGGTCGTCCTGCTGGTCACGATCCTGGTGGTGGCGGCCAACCTGCGTCCGACCATCACCGCGCTCGGCTCCGTGGTTGGGCTGGTCGGGACGGACACCGGTCTCGGCCCGGCGGCGCTTGGCCTGCTCGGAGCCATCCCCCTGCTGGCCTTCGCCCTGGTGTCGCCGGTCGTGCACATCCTGACGCGAGCGGTGGGGGCCGAGCGCGCCGTGCTCGTCTCCACCATCGTCGTCGTCGCCGCGACCGTGCTCCGGTCGCTGCCCGGTCCCGTGGCCAACCTGTGGCTTGGCACCGTCGTGATGGGGGCGGCGATCGCGGTTGCCAACGTGGTGATCCCCGAGCTGGTGAAGCGGGACTTCCCCGGTGAGGTACCGCTCGTCACCGGCCTCTACACCACGGTGCTGGGCGCCACCGCCGCACTGGCCTCTGGACTGGCGCTGCCTCTGGCCGAGCTCGGCGGCTGGCGGCTGGGGATCGGCGCCTGGGTCGTGCTCAGCGTGGTCGCTGCGCTGGTCTGGCCGCTCCGCCTGCGCGGATCGCGGCGAAAGCGGGCCGAGGCCATCCGGAGCCGCCCCACCCCGACCGGCGGGACGGCACCCTCGGTGTGGCGGTCCGCGGTGGCGTGGCAGGTGTCACTGATCATGGCGACCCAGGGCTTGACCTACTTCCTGCTGGTGACCTGGCTCCCGACGATCGAGGTCAGCCTGGGCGTCGACCCGGTGACCGCCGGCTGGCACTCGTTCCTCTATCAGGTCGTGGGCATCGCCGCCGGGCTCGGCGTCACCCCGTTCATGCGCGGGCGGCGCGACCACCGGGCCGTCGGGGTGGTGATCAGCGTGCTGCTGATCGGAGCGGTCCTCGGTCTGCTCGTCGCCCCCGGGCTGCTCGTGGTGTGGCTCGTCGTCGCCGGGTTGAGCGGCGGCGGGTCGCTCGTGCTCGCACTCGCGCTGGTGGGTGAGCGCTCCCCCAGTGCCGCCACCGCGGGCCGGCTGTCCGGGATGGCCCAGAGCGTCGGCTATCTGCTGGCCGCGGCGGGACCCTGGGGCGCCGGTCTGCTGTTCGCGGCCACCGGCAGCTGGACCTGGCCCCTGCTCGCGGTGATCGCCGTCGCCGGCGTCCAGCTGGTCCTGTCGCTCACGGCCGGGCGCGACCGGCTGGTGCACTGACCCTCACGCCGAGCCGGAGGCCGCCTCGACCAGGGCGTGCAGCACCTCGGTGACCAGCGGGGGCTGACGCCGGGTCGCCACCGTCACCGCACTGATGTGGCGCACGCCGAACTCGGACAGGTGCACGAGCCGCAGCCCCGGTCGCTCGTCGACGGGGAGGGCCAGGGCCGGCACGAGCGACGCGCCGAGACCGGCCTCGACCAGCGCGAGGACGGCCGGGAACTCGGTGCAGGCATGGGTCGCCGGCAGCACCGCCCCGGTCGAGCGTCGGACCCGGTCCAGGACGAGCTGGGTCGCTGTTCCCGGCGGGCCACTGATCCACGGCGAGGTCGCCAGGTCGTCGAGATTGCGCGGCACCGGCCACGCGGCGGGTACCGCAACCCGGTAGGGGTCGTCGAGGAGCCAGGTGTGCTCGAGGCCGGGACGGTTGGCCCGGTCGACCAGCTCGTCCTCGACGAGGACCACGTCCAGATCCCCGCCGCGGAGGGCCGAGAGCGCCACGGGTTCGCCCGCGTCGTGCACCCGCACCTGGACGCCGGGTGCTCGCTGCTCGAGCAGACCGAGCGCGGGAACGACCAGCCGGGTCATCACCGAGGAGAACGCCGCGAGGTTGACGGTGCCGCTGAGGCGCCCCGACATGGCGTAGACGTCCTCGGCGGCGTCGGCCAGGACCTCGGCGACGCGGCTGCCGGGGGCCGCGAGTCGCCGCCCCGCGGCCGTCAGCCGCAGGGGGCGCTGACCACCGCTGGAGAACCGGTCGACCAGCACCAGCCCGGTCTCCCGCTCGAGCCGGGCCAGGTGCTGCGAGATGCCGGACGGAGCCAGGTGGAGCTGCCGCGCGGCGGCGCCCACCCCACCGGACTCGGCGACCGCCCGCAGGATCAACAACCGGTCCGGTGAGAGGTGCATGCAGTCAGACTGTACGCGGAGGTCAGCAGAAGTTGCTTCTCTCTGCCGACAACTGCGGGCAGGCTCGCCGTCATGGACCTTCTCGACCTGTTCGGATACACCGCCGCTGCCGTCGTGCTGGTGGCGTACGCGCTCACCAGCGCCCGCCCGGGCCGGGTGTCCACGAGGACCCTGGCCGGGATGAACCTCGGCGCCGGCGTGCTGGCCCTGCACGGGGCTCTGCACCAGGCCTGGCCCTCGGCGGTGCTGAACGCCGTCTGGTTCGGGATCGCGGTCGTCGCCCTGGTTCGAGGAATGCTTCGACGCAGGTCACGTCCGGCCCTGACCGAGCTCGAGCACACTCGTCGCGGCGGAGACGACCCGCGGGTCGTGCGAGGCGGCGAGCACGGACCGACCCGCCGCCACCTCCTCGGCCAGCACCCGCACGACCCGGTCGACCGCGGCCTCGTCCTGCTGCGAGGTCGGCTCGTCCAGCAGCAGCAACGGTGCGGCGCTGACCAGCGCCCGGGCGAGGGCGGCCCGCTGCCGCTCACCTCCGGACAGCAGCTGCACCGGCTGGTCGAGCAGCCGGGTCAGCGCCAGCCGCCCGTCGAGG
>CAXTVE010000321.1:686-3890 GCA_964247485.1 uncultured Propionibacteriaceae bacterium | reverse complement strand
GCAGCGGCCAGCAACCGAGCGAGCCCGGGTCGTCGACGGCTTCCGCGCCCCGGCCGGCCAGCCGCCCGACCACCCCTCCGCCGCCCGCGCCCGTCGCGCTCGCGGCGAACGTGGCCGATGGGGCCAAGAAGGTGACGGTGGACACCCTGGTCCGGGTCACCGCGAAGGCCGGCAGCCTGACCAAGGTACGCGTGGCGTACCGGTACACCGACCGGAACGGGAAGACCGTCAACGGCGACCTGGCCGGCGCGCTGAACAAGGACAAGAGCTCGTGGACCGCGGCCGAGCGGCTGGAGCCGGCCGCGACGTACGCGATCTCGATGGCCGGGCGCAACCCGACCGGACAGGCCGGCAGCGCCGAGAGCACCTTCACGACCGAGAACCTCAGCCTGGACCAGCAGACCTATCCGAGCATCTACCCCCAGCCGAACAGCAACGTCGGCATCGGCATGCCGGTGGTGCTCACCTTCGACGTGCCGGTGCGGGACAAGGCTGAGTTCCAGCGCAACCTGCAGGTGACCTCCTCCCCCGCCCAGGGCGGCTCCTGGAACTGGCTGTCGGACACCCAGGTGCGGTACCGGCCCATCAGGTACTGGAAACCCGGCACCAAGGTCACGGTCAAGGCCAACCTGAACGGCGTCAAGGCCGGCAACGGCATCTACGGGCAGCAGTCGGCGACCACCTCGTTCCGGGTCGGCCGGTCGCTGGTCACCAACGTCGACCTCCGTCGCGACGTGGCCAAGGTCTACCGCAACGGCAAGCTGGTCAAGACGATCTACGTCAGCGGCGGCAAGCCCGGGTGGGAGACCCGCAGCGGCACGAAGCTGATCATGGCCAAGGAGTACAACAAGAAGATGACCAACGAGATGATCGGGGCCAAGGAGGACTACAGCCTCACGGCCCGGCACGCGTTGCGCATCACCAACTCCGGCGAGTTCCTGCACTCCGCCCCGTGGAACTCCGCGCACCTCGGGCGCCGCAACGCGAGCCACGGCTGCGTCGGGATGAGCAACAGCGACGCCGCCTGGATGTACAACACCACGATGATCGGCGACCCGGTGGTCACCACCGGCACCCGGCGCCGCCTCGAGCAGGGCAACGGCTGGTCGGACTGGAACATCTCCTTCGCCCAGTACAAGAAGGGCTCGGCCCTCTAGGTCCGGGCCCGGCCGAGCAGGACGCTCGCCGCCTCCACGACCCCGCCCGCCAGTCCGCCCCAGCCGACGTAGCCGTCGGGTCGGACCAGCACCGCCTCCTTCGAACCGAGCGCGTACGCCGCCGCGAACGTGCCGTCCGGGTCGGTGAAGTCCTGGCCCAGCCGGAGAACCCTCGTGTGCGGACGGTCGGGCACCGGGTCCGCAGCACGGCCGAGCAGCACGGTGAGGTGATCGCCGAACAGATCCAGGGTCGAGGCTGACCGGTCGCCGAGGCGGACCCAGGCGTGCGGTGCCCGCCGGCCCGCCAGGTGGTGGCCGACCACCACCGCACCGGACGCGTAACAGACCCCGAAGTCCTGCCTCAGCGCCTCCTCGGCGTCGCGGTCAGGTCGGGAGTCGACGGAGGCCGCCGCGTTGGCCCGACCCACCGGCGCGCGCTCGGGCGCGTAGGAGTCGAGCAGCGACGCGTCGGCCCAGCCGCGCGCCACCCACGCCAGCTTCCAGCCGAGGTTGTGCCCGTCGGCGATGCCGGTGTTCATGCCGGTCGCCCCGCGCGGGGTGGTCCGGTGCGCGGCGTCGCCCACCAGGAAGACCGGGCCTGATTGCTGCCGCCGCGCCACCGCGGCTGCGAAGTCGTAGCCGAAGACCCCGAGCACCTCGAGGTCCAGGTCGGGTAGACCCGAGGCGGCCCGAATGCGGGCGGTCAGCCGGTCCGTGGGCCAGTCGGTCAAGGACTCGCCCGCCTCCGGGTGCCACTCGAAGTCGTAGAACCAGCGACCGGACCGACCGGTCGTGACGAACATGCCCTCGACCCCGGCGGCGACGGTGGCCGTCAGGACGAACGGCACGCCGGGCATCACCGGCGACAGGTCGGCACGGAACAGCGTGCTCAAATGGTGGCCCTGCCCGCCCAGCTCCTCCACCTCGATGCCGAGACAGTCACGGACCATACTCGCTGCCCCGTCGGCCCCGACGAGGTAGCGCGCCGAGACCACCTCGACCCGCTCGGCACCACGGATATGCAGGTCGACCGCCACCTCCTCGTTCCCGCAGCGCAGGCCGACCAGCTCGGTGCCGAAACGGACCTCGGCCCCGTGCCCGCGCAGGTCAGCGAGAAGCAGCGCCTCGAGCTGGTCCTGCGGGAACACCGCCAACCCAGACGGCGTGATCCCGGACAGTTGGGCCTCGGTCGGCAGCCCCAACGAGACCACCGGCCCCGGGGCGGCCAGCACCGGCCGCACGGCCATCGCCACCTCGGCAGGTTCGGACCGGGCCAGCACCTCGTCTTCGAGACCCCAGCTGCGCAGGATTTCCATGCTGCGCGGCCGCAACCCGGTGGCCTTGGGGAAGGACCCCAGGCTGAGATGCTTCTCGACCAGGAGCACGCGTACGCCGGCGCGGGCCAGCGGGACCGCGGTGGCCAGACCGGACGGACCGGCGCCCACCACCACGACGTCATAGAGCGATTCGGACACCAGAACTCCTCGGATCGTGGGCACCGAAACGGCGCCGACCTCTACGATCGGCGCACGGCCGGCCTGGCAGATCCGTGCCGGCTACGGAGTTTGCGCGGCCAGCCAGGCCCGGAGATGCCGTCGGTCGGTCGTGCCCGACCGGGCGAGCAGGCTCGCGACGTGGGTCTCTACGGTCCGCGGCGACAGGAAAAGGCGCTCGGCGATGGCGGCGTTGGTCAGTCCTGCATCGACCAGGTGGAGCACGTCGAGCTCACGGCTGGTGACACCTGCCGCCCTGAGGGCCGGCGGGACGACCGAGGCACCCCGGCCCCGCCGTACCGGTACGCCGGCCCGACGGAGCAGGTCACGGGCGATCCGGGCCAGCGGGATCTCCTGGCGCTGCTCGAATGCGGCCAGGTCAGCGCGCAACGCCGGCGCCGGGTCGCCCCACCCGTCGGTGACGGCCGCCCGGAGGGTGAGCAGGTGCAGGAAGCGTCGCCACCAGACGACCGGTGCAAGCAGGTCGTCGCCGGCGGCGAAGGCCCGCTGGGCCGCGTCGGCATCCCCGCGCCGACCCGCGACGACGGCATCGG
>CAXTVE010000321.1:0-658 GCA_964247485.1 uncultured Propionibacteriaceae bacterium | reverse complement strand
CCCCCGGGGCGCCCCCCCCCCCGCCCCGGGGGGCCCCCCGGGGGGCGGGGGGGGCGGGCCCCCACGACCGGCCACAAGGCGAAGTGGAACATCGGGGCCGTCGACCCGTGCGCGACCAGCGGCTGCGTCGCCTCGTCGAGCAGTTCCCGGGCGGCCGGCAGGTCGGAGTCCACCAGGGCGGCAAGGGCCCGCATCGCCGGCACCAGGCTGCGGTTGTCGGGCGGGAGCCGGCTCAGGTCCCCGAGCTTGGCGAGCCGCGCCTCCAGCACCGCCGACTGTCCCGCCACCGCCGCTTCAGCGGCCAGCACCAGGGTTCCGGCGACGGCGTACTCCGGTGTGCCGAGCTGCCGGGACCGGTCGATCAGGGCAGCGGCGGACCGGGCCGCCGCAGCCGGGCCGTCGGTGACCAGGCAGGCGTCGAGTAGCAGGAGCTCCGCCCGGGCTTGTTGTCCCGGCAACCCGAGCTGACCGGCCAGGTCGCGGGCGGACTCCAGCGCCGGCGACGCCTCGTCGGCCAGCAGCTCGCACGTGCCCAGGCCGAAGAGCGCCTCCACCCGCCAGGGCGCCAGACCGTGCTCGCCGGCCAGCTGCGCCGCCGCGGAGAAGCAGGACCGCGCCTGGTCCGGCCGGTTGAGCCGCAGGACGCGGCCCTGAGCGC
>CAXTVE010000320.1:0-3895 GCA_964247485.1 uncultured Propionibacteriaceae bacterium | reverse complement strand
CGCATGCCCTCGGTGAGCTCGAGCTCCAGGCCGAAGGTGTTCGACTCGTCGACGGTGATGACGCCTTCCTTGCCGACCTTGTCCATCGCCTCGGCGATGATCTCGCCGACCTGCGGGTCGGCGGCCGAGATCGACGCGGTGGCCGCGATCTGCTCCTTGGTCTCCACGTCCTTCGCGGTGCTGGCCAGCTGCTCGATGATCGCGGCGACGGCCTTCTCGATGCCCTTCTTCAGGCCCATCGGGTTGGCGCCGGCGGTCACGTTGCGCAGGCCCTCGCGGACCATCGCCTGGGCCAGCACGGTGGCCGTGGTGGTGCCGTCACCGGCCACGTCGTCGGTCTTCTTGGCGACCTCCTTGACGAGCTCGGCGCCGATCTTCTCGTACGGATCCTCGAGCTCGATCTCCTTCGCGATGCTCACGCCATCGTTGGTGATGGTCGGAGCACCCCACTTCTTCTCCAGCACGACATTGCGGCCCTTGGGTCCAAGGGTCACCTTGACGGCGTCGGCGAGGGTGTTCATCCCCCGCTCGAGGCCGCGCCGTGCCTCGGTGTTGAACTGAATCAGTTTCGGCATGGTGTCCTCTGGTGAGTGAACGGCTCTCCAACCGGTGCCCGCGACGGACGGCCCATGGGGACCTCACCGGGTCGAAGAGAGGTGGCACTCTCCTACCGAGAGTGCTAACACTTGTTTAGCACTCTCCCCTGCCGAGTGCAAACACTCCGGAACCCGTCGGACGCGCTCCGCGGTCGACGGCCCAGAGGTGGGTATCCCACGGACGAGGCCGACGTGCCGCACGTGGCCGCCCGGCCCCGACCACCCCGAGGAGACACCCGTCATGGACCTGCCCGCCGAGCTGCTGACCATGCTCCGTCAGCCCAGCACCTGCTACCTCGCGACCACGATGCCGGACGGCTCGCCGCAGCTCACCCAGACCTGGGTGGACACCGACGGCACACACATCGTGATCAACACCGTCGAGGGCTACCAGAAGGCCCGCAACATCGACCGCGACGCCCGGGTCGCCGTCAGCATCTCCGACCCGACCAATCCCTCCCGCTACTTCGCGGTCCGCGGCGAGGTGGTGAAGGCGACGTCCGACGGGGGCGCCGAGCACATCGAGGCACTGGCCCAGCGCTACCTCGGCCAGCCCTACCCGTGGTACGGCGGACGCGACCAGGTCCGGCTCGTCCTCACCATCCGCGCCGACAAGATCCACTCCATGGGTTAGGGGAATGCGTCGGGGGCCATCGGAGGTTGTTGCCCTACGTGGCCCAGCAAACGATTCCCCGCGCCGACGTAGGGCTGCGCTCCGCGCGGGGCCCGATCCTGGGCGGAGTGATGCTCGGCGTCGGGCTGGTCGCGCTCGACTCCACCATCTTGGCCACGGCGGTCCCGTCGATCGTCGACGACCTCGGCGGCTTCGCCCAGTTCCCCTGGCTGTTCTCGATCTTCCTGCTGGCGCAGGCCGTCTCGGTGCCGATCTTCGCCAAGCTCTCCGACCAGTTCGGCCGCAAGCCGGTCATGCTCTTCGGCGTGGGCGCGTTCGTGCTCGGCTCGATCGGCTGCGGGCTGGCCTGGAGCATGCCCGTCCTGATCGTCTTCCGTGCCGTGCAGGGACTGGGGGCCGGCGCGGTGATGCCGATGGCCATGACGATCATCGGCGACATCTACTCCGTCGCCGAGCGGGCCACCGTGCAGGGCTACCTGGCCAGTGTCTGGGCCATGTCCTCGGTCGTCGGTCCCACCCTGGGCGGGCTGTTCGTCGACTTCGCCAACTGGCGCTGGATCTTCTGGGTCAACCTGCCGCTCGGCGCCGTCGCCGCCTGGGCCCTGGTGCGGAAGTTCTCCGAGCAGGTCGAGCGGACCCGGCCGAAGCTGGACCTGGCGGGCGCCGGGCTGCTGACCGCCGGCACCTCACTGCTGATCCTCGGACTGCTGCAGGGCGGTGTCTCCTGGGCGTGGTCGTCGGTCCCCAGCGTGCTGCTGCTCGGCGTGGCCCTGGTGCTGCTGGTCGGCTTCGTGCTGGTCGAACGCCGCGCCGTCGAGCCCGTGCTGCCCGGCTGGATCTTCCGGAACCGGCTGCTGAACACGACGAACCTGACCTCCCTTGCCGTCGGGGTGATGCTGATTGGTCTGGTCTCCTACATCCCCCTCTACGCCCAGACGGTGCTGGGCACCAGCGCGCTGGTGGCCGGGTTCGCCGTGGCCGCGCTGACCCTGGGCTGGCCGATCGCCGCGTCGTTGGCTGGTCGGGTCTACCTGCGGATCGGCTTCCGCTCCACCGCGCTGATCGGCGCCGGCATCCTGGTCGTCGGCGCGGCGATGCTGATTCTCATCGCACCGACCAGCTCGGTCTGGCAGCTGGCCGCGACGTGCTTCGTGGTCGGGCTCGGTCTGGGCCTGACCACCAGCCCGACCATGGTCGCCGCCCAGTCGTCCGTCGACTGGTCCGAGCGCGGGGTGGTCACCGGGACCAACCTCTTCGCCCGCTCGATGGGCAGCGCGCTGGGCATCGCCGTCTTCGGCGCGATCGTGAACGCCTCGCTCAGCGACCGGATCGCCGGCCGCGCCACCACCACGGCCGACCTCCCGGCCGCGGCCCTCAACCCCGCCCTGCACTCGGTGTTCGTCGCCTCCGCGGTTGTCGCGGCGGTGCTGCTCGTGGCGGTGGCGCTGATGCCGCGGACGCCGGTCCCGGACCCGGCATAGCCTGCTGACATGGGGCGTGCGCGGTGGCGGGGGTTCGCCGCCCTGGCCCCGGCGCTGGTCCTGACCCTGCTGGGCGCGGCCTGCACCTATTCCGACCGGGAGACCGGCCTGTTCGGGCGTACGCCCGAGGCCGTCGACCGACCCAGCGAGAGTCCCTCCGCCCGGCCGGACAGCTCCGGCCCGATCCCCCTGCTCGGCGAGGCGATCTGGGTCGATGCCGACGTTCGCGGCACCCCGATCCGGATCGCCGTGCACGGCGTCCGCCGAGTGCCGGGCGGCACGGTGCTGGACTGGAGCCTCACCGCGCTGAGCGGGCCGGACGGGACGCCCGGCGAATCGATCCCGGGGGGTTTGTGGATCGAGTTCCTGGAGGAGACCGACCTGGCCCTCGTCGACAAGGCTGCGAACCGGGTCTACCGGCCGCTGATCGAGAAGAACAGCGGCCAGTGCCTGTGCGTCTCGGTCTGGCAGGCCCAGCAGAACCTGGCGTACGACGTGCCCCGGCTCCTCCAGGTCGCCTATCCCCCGCTGCCGGCCGACCTCCGACTGGTCGACGTCTCGATCGCCCTGGCTCCGGTCATCGCGCGGGTGCCGGTGGCCCCGCTCCGCCAGGTGGCCGCGCCGATCACCGAAACCGACCTCGCCGCTCCGGCGGAATCGCCCGTACCGCTGGGGCGTACGCCGGAGTTTCGCGCTCCGGGCGGACAGCAGTTCGCCATCGAGGTCGACGCCGTGTTGGCCAGCAGCACCCTCACCTCGGTCGTGTGGACGCTGGAGGCGCGCTCCCGCGGGCCAGGACCGCCGAGCGGGTGGCGACCGACGGCGACCTGGGGCGGCCGACGGGTCGTACCCGTCCGGGTCGAGCAGACCGGGCTCAAGAACGGCGGCTGTCTGTGCTCCGACCCGGACCGGTGGCGCGCCGACCTCACCGAGCCCGGGCGTCGGGTGACCCTGGTGACCACCCTCGACGAGCTCCCGCGGGGCGCGACCACCGTCGACGTGGAGTTCCCCGGGCTGTCCGCGCTGACCGACCTCCCCGTCGGGCCCGCCTCCGACGCCGCCCTGCGGACCGCCGGCACCGTGCCGGCGCCCGCGCGGCCCTGGTCGCCCAGGCCCGCCCGCCCGGCCCGCGGCGGGCCGCTGGCGGCCGGGCCCACGCCGGCTCCGGGGGGCCCCCAGGGCCG
>CAXTVE010000319.1:0-3898 GCA_964247485.1 uncultured Propionibacteriaceae bacterium | reverse complement strand
CCGCCCCACGGGATGGGCGGGGAGGGCGGGGACCGCGAAGAGGCTCGCCCGGTGGCGGCCGCCTGCGCAACCCGAGCACCCAGCGCCGTCAGGCGCTGGGTCTGCTGGAACCCTCTCGGGTCAGCCCCGTTCGGACCGGTAGGCGCCTATCGGCCGGATGGCGTCCTCGTCGTCCTCGACGCGGGTCGAACCGCCCTCGAAGCTGTCCAGCCGGTTCACCTGCTCGTTGAGCGCCTCGAGCACCGCCCGGAACTGCACCTGCGCCACCTTGGCGAAGGTCCGGATGTCCTCGACCTCGGCCGCCGTCGGCTTACCGTTCGGACCGCCGTTGGACACCACCGGGGGCTGCATCGCCTGCAGCGCCGCCATCTGCTCGGCGACCGCTGCGCCGGGGTCGACGATCTCGCGCTGGTGGGACCGCGCGGCGACCATCAGGTCGCGCGCTGACTGCATACCCTCGTCGATCAGCTGGTCGGCGAGCTGCTGGGCCTGGTCGAGCAGCAGCACGGCCTGCTCGGTGACCGCCTCGTGCGCGTCACCGGGTCCGAGCCGCAGCGCCTCCTGGGCCTGACGCAGCTCCTCGGCCACCTGCGCCAGCTGCTGCTGGGCGCCCTGCACCTCGCCGCGGAGCCGCGTGTTGTCCTGCGTCAGCGCCGAGATCTGCTCCTGGTGCCTTCCGAGATCATCGGCGACGGCGTTGAGGAAGCCGCGGACCTCGTTGGAGTCCAGGCCGCGGAAGCGGATGGTGAACTCCCGCCGCCGCACCTCGTCCGGCCGCCAGGAACGCGGCGCGCTGGCGGTGCTCATCGGCCCACTCCCCCGCCGACTACCGGGACTCCCATGTGTTGCCCTCCTCCGATGGCGCCGTCGTGCTGAAGTCGAACTGCTCACGCTTGATCGAGCTGGCGGGCACGCCGGCCCCTTTGAGCTCGCCAACCGCGTGCCGCACCATGGCCGGCGGGCCGCACAGCAGCACCGTACGCCGGGCCCAGTCGCCGGACCGGGCCGCGACCGTGCCGACCAGCCCCCGGGCTCCCGGGTAGGACCGGTCCTCCGACACCACCGGGGTGTAGTCGAACCAGGGCTTGCGGGCGAGCTCGGTGAGATAGCGGTTGTCATAGAGGTTCCACGGCATCCGCGAGCCGTGGAACAGGTGCACCCGGGGTGCCGAGCGGGTGGTCTCCCACTTGTGGTCGATTTGCTCGAGCACGGCGCGCAGCGGTGCCAGACCGGTGCCGCCGGCCACCATCAGCAGGTCGGACAGCGGCCCCTGCTCGGGCAGCGTGAGCTGCTGACCGACCGGCGCGGCCAGCCGCACCTTGTCGCCCTTGCTCAACTGCCGCACCAGCGCCGTGGAGACCATGCCCCCGGCGATCGGCTGGATGTGGAACTGCAGGACACCGGTGGAGTCAGGAGCGTTCGCGGGGCTGAAGTAGCGCCACATCCGCGGCCGCTGCGGGATCTCCACCGCCACCGACTGCCCGGCGCTGTACTCGAACGGCTCCCGCGGGACGACCTCGACCACGGCAACGTCCATCGAGCGCCGCTCGACGTGCACCACGTCCGCGTCCCAGAGCGCGGGGGCGACGTCCTCGTGCTGCTCCGCCGCGGCCACCATCACCTTGGCGATCAGCCCATACGCCTGGGCCCAGGTGTCCGCCAGCTCGGCGTCCCACCCGGGGCCGAGGAAGCGCTTCAACGTCGCCATCAGGCTCGCCCCGACCGCCATGTAGTGCTCGGTGACCACCGAGAAGCGCCGGTGGTCCCGCCCGAGCTGCTCGATGAACGGCAGAACGTCATCGAGGTTGTCGGCGTTCGACACGATGGCACCAAGTGCTCCGACCAGCTTGTCCCGCTGCCCGGTCATCTGCAGCGGGAACATCGCGCGCAGCTCTGGGTGGCTGACGAACAGGTGGGAGTAGAAGTACTGCGGGAGTTTCTCTTTGTTGGCCGCATTGACCTGCGCCCAACTGGCCTTCAAGGCCGACGTATCCATCAGACCACACCCGATCCGACTCGAAGGGATCCCCGAGCTGTATGACGGGGTCGGCAGAGCCGAGACCCGTCCTGTGACCGGTCAGCCCCCGTGCGGCCGGCATCGTTGACAAGCAGAAGCAGCGTCACCATGGGCGGTTACCGTCCAGCACGTCGTTCCTCACTCATTGACGTGCAACTCCTTCCACCGAGACTCGCAATTAATAGATGATCACGTTTTGGTTGCCAGCACAATCCGAACCCTCGTGCTCGGCCTGAGACTGTCCAGCGGGCAGTAGACATCTTGGCGGTCCGTGACGCAGCAGTGACCAAGAAGTGGCGCGGATCACAGACTCCGAGCCAGCTTCGGCCGAGGATGGTGTCGTGCTCTTGCAGTACCCACGCGAGCCCCTGGTCAGCCCGCGAGTCCGGATCCGGCCCTGGCGCTCCCCGGACGACCTGGCCTGTGTCGAGGCGGCCGCGACCGACCCGGACATCCCGGCCGGCACCACGGTGCCCCCGGTGTACAGCGCCGCAGCCGGCCAGGCCTTCCTGGACCGTCAGCAGGCGAGGCTGGCGGGCGGCGACGGCATCTCCCAGGCGGTGACCGACGTGGCGACCGGCTTGGCCGTCGGCCTGGTCTACCTCGACCGGCGCCCGCAGCCCTGGGTCGCTGGTCTGGGCTACTGGCTGGTGCCGGCGGCCCGGGGCCGGCACCTGGCCACACCGGCGATCCGGCTGGTCGCCGAATGGGCCCTGCGCGAGCTCGAGATCCTCCGGGTCGAGGCCTGGGTCGCGCCGGACAACCTGCCCTCACAGCGGGTGCTGGTGCACGCCGGCTTCGCGTACGAGGGTCGCCTCCGCAACTTTCTCCAGCTGCACGGCGAGACGACCGACGGGCTGGTCTACTCGCGGGTCCCCGACCCGGTCCTCAGAGGCCCTCGACGACACACCGGTGAGCGGTCGGCCCGGGGCATCGTCACGTCGGACGACACCGGCGTCTCCGGGGTGGCGCCGCTGGACCGGCCCAGACCCTGACCGCTACGGGTCGATCCGCTCGGCCGACCGCCGCGCGAACAGGGCCGCGATGCGCTCGGTGACCGGCCGCGGGCCGGCCCAGGTCCGATCGTCCCAGCGGTGGACGTCTTGGACATCGCGCAGCGACGAGGTGAGGAACACCTCGTCGGCGGTGACCGCCTCGTCCGGCGCGACGTTCCGCTCGGTGATCGCAGTCCACTCCAGCAGCAACTCACGGGTGATCCCGGCCAGCGGGCCGGCGCTCAGCGGCGGGGTGACCACCTCCTCGCCGAAGACCAGGAACAGATTGGTGCCGGTGCCCTCGCAGACGTCGCCCGCCGTGTTGCGGAAGACGGCCTCGCTGGCTCCCCGATCGACGGCGTACGCCAGTGCGCGAACGTTCTCGGCGTACGAGGTGGATTTCACCCCGGTCAGCGCGCCGTGCTCGTTGCGGCGCCAGGGCGCGGTGACCACGGCGGTGCTCCTGGGCAGGGTGCCGGTCGGCGCCGCGGCGACCACGAGGGTGGGCGGCCCGTACGCGGCGCCGGAGCCGAGCGGTCCCGCACCGCCGGTGTAGGTGATGCGCACCTTCCCGTCGCCCGCGGGGCCGTCGGCGAGAACGGCGGCGATGCCCTCACGGACCAGCCCGTGGTCGGGGTGCGGGAGCCCCAGCGCCGCCGACGACCGAGACAGCCGGTCGAGGTGCCGCTGTACCGCGAACGCGCCGGCCGAGGTGACCTTCAGTGCCTCGAAGACCCCGTCGCCGACGACGAGGCCATGGTCGGTGACCGGGACGACCGCCTGCTCGGGACGCTCGAGCAGACGGCCGTTGCTCCACACGGCAAGCCGGCGAACCGGGACCGGACCAGTCAGAGTCACCGGGTCAGGCTAGCCGCGGGCCCGGATG
>CAXTVE010000318.1:0-3902 GCA_964247485.1 uncultured Propionibacteriaceae bacterium | reverse complement strand
CAGCCGCAGCCCGTCGGCCACCTGGCTGCGGTCCGGGGGCTCGACGAACGGGAAGTCCGCGATATCGCCGAGCCGGGCGGCGGTCATCTGCAGGATCACTGCGGCGAGGTTGGTGCGCAGGATCTCCGGCTCGGTGAACTCCGGGCGGGCGAGCAGGTCCTCCTCGCTGTAGAGCCGGATGCACACCCCGGGGGCCACCCGGCCGCAGCGGCCGGCCCGCTGCGCGGCGGAGGCCTGCGAGATCGGCTCGATCGGCAGCCGCTGCACCTTGGTCCGGGCCGAGAAGCGGGAGATCCGCGCGGTGCCCGGGTCGATCACGGAGCGGATCCCCGGCACCGTGAGCGAGGTCTCGGCGACGTTGGTGGCCAGCACGATCCGTCGGCCGGCATGTGCGGTGAACACCCGGGACTGCTCGGCGGCGGAGAGCCGGGCGTAGAGCGGCAGCACCTCGGTACGGGGCAGCGCAGCCCCACGCAGGGCCTCGGCCAGGTCGCGGATCTCCCGTTCGCCGGAGGTGAAGACCAGGATGTCGCCGTCGCTGACCGCCTGCAGCTCCGTGACCGCCTCCAGCACCGCGGCGACCTGGTCGACCTCCCCGGCCACCACCTCGGGCGGCCGATAGCGCACCTCCACCGGGTAGGTCCGCCCGGAGACCTCGACCACCGGGGCCGGGACGCCGTCCGGTCCCGCGAAGTGGGCGGCGAAGCGCTCGGTGTCGATGGTCGCCGAGGTGACGATGACCTTGAGGTCGGGCCGCCGGGCCCGCAGCTGGCGGAGGTAGCCGAGCAGGAAATCGATGTTCAGGCTGCGCTCGTGAGCCTCGTCCACGATGACCGTGTCGTAGCGGCGCAGGTCGCGGTCGCGGGCGATCTCGGCCAGCAGCACGCCATCAGTCATCACCTTCAGCCGGGTGGCCCGCGACGTCTGGCGGGTGAACCGGACCTGGTAGCCGACCAGGTCGCCGAGCTCGGTGCCCAGCTCCGTGGCGACCCGCTCGGCAACCGTCCGCGCGGCGATCCGCCGCGGCTGGGTGTGGGCGATGGCCCGCCGACCCAGCTCGAGGCAGATCTTGGGCAGCTGGGTGGTCTTGCCGGAGCCGGTCTCCCCGGCCACGATCAGCACCGGGTGCTCGGCGATCGCCCGGGCGATGTCGTCGTGCCGCGCGGTGATCGGCAGGGCGGGGTCGTACGTCGGCACGGGCACCGGCCCGTAGGTTGCCTCGGGCCCGGGCCGACCACCGCGTACGGCCTCGGGGATCAGGCGTCCTCGTCGTCGTGGTCGTCGAAGGTGGTGCGGCCGCCCAGCTTGACCGCGAGCTCGTTGTCGATGCCGTCGGCCGTCTCGGCCAGGATCTTCACCGCCGCGTGCAGGTGCGCGGGCACGAACGGTCGTGCCAGCACCGAGACGGTGACGAAGACCCGGTCGCGGACCAGCTGGAACTTGACCCAGCGGGCCTCGACATTGAGATCGTTGAGCACCTCGGCGGCCCGGGAGCGACCGGCCACGTCGTGCACCACGGCGGCGAAGACGACGACCTCCTGCGCGTCGGGGGACGTGCGCAGGAACAGCATGGTCGACCCGACCCGGATGGCCACGTCGCCCTCGGTGTCGTGCATGGGCGGATAGCCGAACATCCGGGCCAGCTCGGCGTCGACCAGGGCGTTCAGGTGGGACCGGTCGCGCGGCAGGATGGCCGAGGTGTCCGGCCCGAGGGGCACCAGCGCGCCGCCCGTCGACTCGACCGGGGTGGGTGTCGGCTGCAGCACCTCGGCCAGCTGGTCCGGGGCCAGGAAGACCGGGTGCTGCACCCCGTAGACGTCCCGCAGCGCGCCGACCGCCAGCTCACTGATCCGGTCGGCGTCGTCCTGGTCGCGGTCGAACCAGAAGTTGGGCGACGGGTGCTCGCGGTCGGCCCCCGGCGGGAACCAGCCCAGCTGCGTCATGGCGTCGAGCTGGTCGGGGCCGAGCCGGAAGCTGTCGTCGAGCACCGCGTTGCCCGCCGCCTCGCCCCGAACCCGGTGCGGCCGCGGGCTGCTCAGCCGCAGGAACGGCGCCCGGCCGTCGCGGCCGGCGGCGGTGCCGATCGTCAGGTCGGCGGAGTCGTCGATCATCGACACGATCTCGCTCAGCCGGGCCTGGAACTCCGCCCAGGCCTCCGCGATGCTCCGGTCGATGTCGAAGTCGTCGATGTCCGCCACCCCCACCTCCTCGACTGCCGAACCTAGCGCAGAGACCGATGAGTTCCGGCGCGCCGGGTCGTCTCACTGGCATACGGACCGCCGTACGAAGGGAGTACCGATGATGGCTGAAGCGGTGGCCAACCTGCGGGCGGGCGCGGAGTACCTCCGGGAGGACGGCACGGCCACGGCTGCCGTAGCCTGCGCTCCCCGCCTACGCCGGGGGGCCTGACGTGCCCACCGCGGCCGGCGGCTGGACCGACGCCGAGCTCAGCGATCGCGCCGAGCGCCACCGGCGCGAGCTGCACGTGCACTGCTACCGGATGCTCGGCTCCTTCGACGACGCCGAGGACGGGGGCCAGGAGACCCGGCTGCAGGCCGGGCGGCGCCAGGACGACCTGCAGCAACCGGAGCACCTGCGGGCCTGGCTGTACAAGATCGCCACCCACCGCTGCCTCGACCACCTGCGGGCGAGCCGGCGGCGGGTGGCCGCCGTCGGCTCGCCCCGTGACGTGCCCTGGCTGCAGCCCTACCCCGACCGGCTGCTGACCGAGGCGGCGCCCGCCGAGGGCGAGCCGCCCGAGGCGCTCGCGGCGCAGGAGACGATCGCCCTCGCCTTCGTCGCCGTGCTCCAGCTGCTACCGGCCCGGCAGCGGGCCGTGCTGGTCCTGCGCGACGTTCTCGATTGGCCGGCCAGTCAGGTCGGCGGGCTGCTGGAGCTCTCGGTGCCCGCGGTGAACAGCGCGCTGCAGCGCGGCCGCGCCACCCTGCGGGCCGCGCTGCCGGCCGACCGTCGCGACGACTGGTCCTCCGGCGACCGGGCGGCCGTCGACCAGGAGGTGCTGAGCCGCTACATCGCGGCGTACGAGAACGGGGACGTCGACGCCACCTTGGACCTGCTGGCCGAGGACATCCAGGTCACCATGCCGCCCGCGCCGTATCTGTTCAGCGGGCGGACGGCCATCCGGGAGCTGGCGGAGCGGGCCCGCAGGACCGGTGCGTGGCGCCTGCTGCCCACCCGGGCGAACGGGCAGCCCGCCGCGGCCTGCTACCTGCGGGCCCCGGGCGGCGACACGTACCGGGCGTACAAGATCGACGTCCTCGAGCCGGTGGCGGACGGCACGCTCCGCGCGATCACGACCTTCGGCGTCCGGCACTTCCCGGCGTTCGCCCTGCCGGAGGTGCTGCCATGACCACCGCCCCGCTCTCCTTCCTCGACCGGCGGCTGCCGGCGGGCGTGGCCCGTCGGGTGCACACCGTTCCGGCGGGCGGCCGGCTGGTCTGCGCAGGCCCCCGCTGGGAGACCGTGCTGCTGGTGCTGGAACGTGGTGACCTGCTGGTGCAGGCCCCCCACGGCGGCACGCTCAGACTGGGCACCGGAGCCCTGTTCAGCCTGCGGGGCCTGGTTCCCGCAGTCCTGCTCCCGACCGGGACCGACCCGGCCGTGCTCACCAGCGTCGGACGACGCGATGAAGGAGAACCGTCATGAATGCCGCCCTCAGCCCCGACCTGCCCCCGGCCGAGTTCCACCGGGCCGTCGCCGCCGGCTTCACCGCCCGCGTCGAGGGGGTCGCGCCGGACGGGTGGGATGCCCCGGCTCCGGTCGAGGGCTGGAGGGCCCGCGACGTCGTCGGGCACTTGGTGGAGTGGTTCCCCGCGTTCCTCGCCGACGGCGCGGGGATCACCCTCGGGTCGGGGCCGTCGGTCGACGAGGACCCGGCCGGG
>CAXTVE010000317.1:0-3903 GCA_964247485.1 uncultured Propionibacteriaceae bacterium | reverse complement strand
GGGGGGGGGCGCCCCAACTCCTCCCCCGGCCGGGCGGCGCGGGGGGCCCCCCCGCGCGAGTCAGCGCAGTGCCGGGCCCCCAGGCGGTTGCCCTCAAGCTGCTGCCCCGCCAGCTGCCGGACCTGCCCGCCCCACGGCCGGAGTTCGAGATCTTCGTCTACTCGCCCCGGCTGGAGGGCGTGCACCTCCGCTTCGGCCCGGTCGCCCGGGGTGGGCTGCGCTGGTCCGACCGCGCGGAGGACTTCCGGACCGAGGTGCTGGGTCTGGTCAAGGCGCAGATGGTGAAGAACACGGTCATCGTTCCGGTCGGGGCGAAGGGCGGCTTCTACGCCAAGCAGCTGCCCGATGCCACCGTCGACCGGGACGCCTGGCTGGCCGAGGGCGTGGCGTGCTACCAGCTGTTCGTCTCCAGCCTGCTCGACGTCACCGACAACCTCGTGGACGGCAGAGTTGTCCCTCCGCCGGAGGTGATCCGCTACGACGGCGACGACCCCTATCTGGTGGTCGCCGCGGACAAGGGCACCGCCACCTTCTCCGATCTCGCCAACTCGATCGCGGTCGAGCGCGACTTCTGGCTCGGCGACGCGTTCGCTTCCGGCGGCTCGGCCGGTTATGACCACAAGGCGATGGGCATCACCGCCCGCGGCGCCTGGGTGTCGGTGCAGCGGCACTTCCGCGAGCTGGGCCTGGATCCGCAGACGACGGACTTCACAGTCGTGGGCATCGGCGACATGAGCGGCGACGTGTTCGGCAACGGCATGCTGCTCAGCCGGCACATCCGGCTGCTGGCCGCGTTCGACCACCGGCACGTGTTCCTCGACCCCGACCCGGACCCCGAGCGCAGCTGGGCCGAGCGGAGCCGGCTGTTCGCACTGCCGCGATCCAGCTGGGCCGACTACGACCCCGGTCTGATCTCGGCCGGGGGTGGGGTGTTCTCGCGCAACGCCAAGTCGGTGCCGGTCAGCGAGCCGGTCCGCGCCGCGCTCGGCCTGGCCAAGGGAGTCGAGGCGCTGGCCCCGGCCGAGCTGATGAGCGCCATCCTCCGGGCGCCGGTCGACCTGCTCTGGAACGGCGGCATCGGCACCTACGTCAAGGCGGCCGCGGAGTCCCACGCCGACGTGGGCGACAAGGCCAACGACGGGCTGCGGGTCAACGGTGCCGACGTCCGGGCCCGGGCGGTCGGGGAGGGGGGCAACCTGGGGCTCACCCAGCTCGGGCGGATCGAGTACGCGATGTGCGGCGGCCGGATCAACACCGACTTCCTGGACAACTCCGCCGGGGTGGACACCTCCGACCACGAGGTCAACATCAAGATCCTGCTCCGGAACGAGGTGGCGGCGGGCCGCCTCGGGCAGGCCGAGCGGGACGCGCTGCTGGCCTCGATGACCGACGAGGTGGCGGCGCTGGTGCTGGCCCACAACCACGACCAGAACCTCGCTCTCGCCAACGCCGTCCACGGAGCGGCGGCGATGTCCCACGTGCACGAGGACTGGATGGCCCGGCTGGAGGACCAGGGCCTGCTCGACCGGACCATCGAGCACCTGCCCTCCTCCGAGGCCTTGGAGGCCCGGCGGACCGGCCACAAGGGCCTGACCGCACCGGAGCTGGCCGCCCTGCTCGCGTACACCAAGATCGTGCTGGCTACCGAGGTGCAGGCCTCCGACCTGCCCGACGACCCCTACCTGCACGACCGGCTGGTCGACTACTTCCCCTCGCAGCTGCGCGAGCGCTATGCCGACCGGATGGATGAGCACCGGCTGCGCCGGGAGATCGTCGGCACCGTCGTGGTGAACCGCTTCGTCAACACCTCGGGCATCAGCTGCTTCCACCGGCTGTCGGCCGAGACCGGGGCGGCTGCGCCGGATCTGATCCGGGCCCAGATCGCCGCCCGGGCGGTGTTCGGGGCCGACGACCTCGATACCCGCATCCAGGCGCTGGACCACCAGATCGACGCGGCTGCCCAGACCGTGCTGCGGATGGAGGTCCGCACCCTGGTCGAACGGGCGACGCGCTGGCTCGTCAACAACCGGCGGCGACCGGTCGACATCGGCGCGGCGGTCGATCAGCTCGCGACCGGCGTCCAGGCCGTTCGGGCGGCGCTGCCGGAGCTGCTGACCGGGCGGGACGCCGATGCGCTGGCGGCCCGGCTCAAGGGCTACCGCGCGGCCGGGGTGCCCGAGGACCTGGCCCACGCGGTCGCCGCGCTGCCGCCGGCGTACGCGGCCCTGACCGTTGTGCAGACCGCCGACCGGGAGGGCGTCGATGTGCTCAAGGTCGCCGAGGTGCACTTCGCCCTGGGGCTGCGGCTGGGGCTGGACCGGCTGCTCACCCGGATCGTCGAGCTGCCGCGCGACGACCGCTGGCAGACGATGGCCCGGGCCGCGCTGCGCGACGACCTGCACAGCGTGCACGCCGCGCTGACCGCGGAGGTGCTGGCGGCGGACGGGGCGGAGACCCGGACGGCGCGCGAGCTGGTCACCGGCTGGGAGAAGGGCAACGCCGCGGTGCCGGACACGGTGCGACTGCTCAAGTCGGTGACCGGCAGCCGGACCGACCTGGCCCGGGCCTCGGTCGGGCTGCGCCGGGTCCGCGACCTGCTGCCCGGGCTTGCCGCGCGCGGCGACGGGTAAGGATCGACGTGACCCGCATCGACCTGCACACCCACTCCTCGATCTCCGACGGCACCGACACGCCGGCCGGCCTCGTCGACCAGGCCCTCGCCGCGGCGCTGGACGTCGTCGGGTTGACCGACCACGACACGTTCGCGGGGCTCGACGAGGCCGTGGCCCGCGGGGAGGAGATCGGCGTCCGGGTGGTGCGGGGCATCGAGCTGTCCTGCACCCGCAACGGGCACAGCGTGCACCTGCTCGCGTACGGCCCCGGCCCGGAGGCGCCGGGTCTGGCGGCCGAGCTGGACCGGGTCCGCAGCGGGCGGCTGGGCCGGCTCAGCGGAGTGCTGGAGAAGCTGGCCGCGCTCGGCGTGCCGGTGACGGAGGCGCAGGTGCTGGCGGAGGTGGGGGAGAGCCCGTCGGTGGGCCGGCCGCACATCGCCGACGCGATGGTCAAGGCCGGCCATGTCGCCGATCGGACCGAGGCGTTCGACCGCTTCCTCGCCGACGGGGGACCGGCGCACGTGGGCCGCTACGCCATCCCGCTCGAGCGCGGCATCGACCTGGTGCACGAGGCGGGCGGCGTGGCGGTGATCGCCCATCCCTGGGGACGCGGTCGCGAGCGTCTGCTGCCGCCGGAGGTGCTGGCCGCCCTGGCGACCGACCACCGGCTGGACGGCATCGAGGTGGACCATCAGGACCACGACCCGACCGCCCGGTCCCGGCTGCGCGCCCTGGCCGACGACCTCGGCCTACTGGCCACCGGCTCCAGCGACTACCACGGCACCGGCAAGCAGGACCACGACCTCGGCTGCAACACCACGGCTCCCGACGTCCTCGACGCCATTCTCGACCGCGTCGCCGCGCCCACCCACGGCTGACCGGCCTGCTCGCACCCGAGTTCCTGAGAGCCGACGGCCGGGCCCGACCCGGGACTTGCCGGAGGTAGCGGCGGCGGGTACGCGGTCAGGCGGCGATGCCGACCAGCACGGTGGCGCTGAGCGCGGCGAAGGCGATGGCGAGCTCGGCCGCCACGACCAGGGCGAGTGTGCGGTCCCGGGCGGGTCCCGCTGGCCCGAGCGGGGAGTAGAGCCGGCGGAACGCCAGCCGGGTCGTCGCCCGGTGGGCGTAGCGGGCCAGCAGCAGCAGGGCGAGCAGCAGGCCCAGCTTGGCCAGCAGCAGCGTCACCTGCCGGCTGTTCTCGAGGGCCCGGAGGCCGCCGGCCGACGCCAGCGCGGACACGCCGCCCGCCAGCACCAGGACCACCAGCCCCATCGTGGCCACGAGCGAGAAC
>CAXTVE010000316.1:0-3909 GCA_964247485.1 uncultured Propionibacteriaceae bacterium | reverse complement strand
CCGACCGACTCGATCACCGGGGCGGCGACGCCCGTCGGCGGGTCGATGATCCCGCGCTCGCGGCGCTCGATCCGCAGCCAGGACACGAAGCCGACCACGCAGATCGCGCCGTAGACGATGTACATCAGCGCCGACGGGTAGAGCTCGGCCCGCAGCAGCAGCGGCACGCCGACCAGGTCGACCGCGATCCAGACCAGCCAGAACTCGACCCAGCCGCGGGCCATGCCGTAGGTGGCCAGGATCGACCCGGTGAGGATCCACGCGTCGGCCAGCGGTCCCCAGGAGTTCAGCGCCTTCAGCACGAAGTAGAACAGCGTGGTCAGCACCACCGCCCCGACCACCAGCTGCAGCCGGCCCGACGCACCGGCCCAGCGGGGGCGTACGCCGACGGCGCCCTGGCCCTGCGACCGCCGGTACTGCGACCAGCGGACGAAGCCGTACACGCTGATGATCAGGAAGAACACCTGCCGGCCGGCCTGCCCGTAGAGGTCGAGGTCGTTCGGGGTGCCGAAGACGCCGCCCAGGAACACCGTGAACAACAGGACGTTGCCCACGATGCCGACCGGCCACGCCGCTACCCGGCGCTGCATGCCGAGGACGGCGCTGGCCAGGCCGAAGCCGTTGCCCACGATCTCGCGCCAGAGGATCGTCGAGTCGCCGATGTGCAGCTCGGCGGTGAGGAACCGCGTCAGCAGCTCGGTGATATCCATGTCCTGCTCCACCCGTCCGGTCGCACGGGGACCGGGGTGGAATGGGCCGACCGACGCGTACGCCGATGGCGTCACGACGGCAAGCTGCGGGTTCCTCCCATCCGGACTTTCACCGTCGGTCCTGGAATTTCACCAGGTCAACCGCTCGCTGGCTGCGAGCGGGTCGCGGACTGTCACCGCCGGTTCGGACTTGCACCGACCCCGGAACACGCGCGAGTTTGTCAACTCGTCGGGACCACTGTACTCCCGCGTGATCAGAGGGTGACGCCGAGCAGGGCCTCGCAGGTGCGGGTCACCAGTCCGGGGGCGTCGGTGTCGTCGGTGTCCATCGCGGTGGAGGCGCCGGCCCAGGCGTCGACGGCCGCGAGCGCGGTGGGAGCGTCGAGGTCCAGGGCCAGGGCGGCCCGCACCTGGGTCAGCACCTCGTCTGCGTTCACGCCGCTGTCCAGCCGGACCGCCTCGCGCCAGCGGGCCAGCCGCTCCTGGGCGGCGGTCAGCGCCGCGTCGCTCCACTCCCACTCGTCGCGGTAGTGGTGGGCGAGCAGCGCCAGCCGGATCGCCATCGGGTCCACCCCGCCCCCCCTCAGCTTCGAGACGAAGACCAGGTTGCCCCGGGACTTGGACATCTTCTCCCCGTCCAGCCCGACCATCCCGCTGTGCAGGTAGGCAGCCGCGAAGGGGCGGTCGGTCGCCACCCGGCCGTGGGCTGCGGACATCTCGTGGTGCGGGAAGACCAGATCGGTGCCGCCGCCCTGGACGTCGAAGTCCGGACCGAGCAGCTCCAGGGCGATGGCCGTGCACTCGACGTGCCAGCCGGGTCGGCCCGGACCCAGCACCGACGGCCAGGACGGCTCACCCGCGCGGGCCAGCCGCCAGACCAGAGGGTCCAGCGGTCCCTTCTTGCCGGGCCGGTCCGGGTCGCCGCCGCGCTCGCCGAAGAGCTCCAGCGCGTCCGCCTCACCCAGCCGGGCCAGCGTGCCGAACTCGGGGTCGCCCGCCGCCGCGAAGTACAGGTCCGCGAACTCCGGGTCATCCACCGCGTACACCGCACCCCGGTCGGCCAGCCGCTCGATCAGCGCCACGATCCGCGGGATCGCCTCGACCGCGCCGACCAGGTGCGTGGGCGGCAGCACGTTCAGCGCGGCCATGTCCTCGCGGTAGAGCTGGGTCTGCTGCTCGGCCAGCTCCGACCACTCGACCCCGGTCGCGTTGGCCCGCTCCAGCAGCGGGTCGTCGACGTCGGTGACGTTCTGCACGTAGTCGACGTCGACGCCGGCGTCCAGCCAGACCCGGTGCAGCAGGTCGAAGGTCAGGTAGGTGTTGGCGTGGCCGAGGTGGGTCGCGTCGTACGGCGTGATGCCGCAGACGTACATCCGGGCCCGCCCGGACGCCGGACCGACGGGCACCAGCCGCTGCCGGCCGGTGTCGAACGCCTGGGCCCGCGGCGCCGCGCCGGGCAGCGGAGGGACCGGGCGCGCGTTCCAGGCCTGCATGGGCGTCACCCTATCCGGGCCCGCCTCCCCCGGACGGCGTCAGAACGGCGGCCAGGGGATCGAGGGCCATTCCCCCCGCGGCCGCGGCAGCCGCTCCCGGCTGAGCAGCAGGTCGGCCCGCCGCACGAACGCGGCCACCTCGCGATCGTCGACCAGCTCCGACAGCCGGTCGGGAGCACCGTCGCGCGCCCGGCGTACGGCGGTCAGCTCCCGCTCGTCGAGCGCCGAGCCGGCCCAGCCCCAGAGCAGCGTGCGCAGCTTGGAGTCGGTGTGGAAGCTGACCCCGTGGTCGACCCCGAAGACCCGCCCGCCGCTGCCCAGGATGTGCCCGCCCTTGCGGTCGGCGTTGTTGATCAGCACGTCGAAGACCGCCAGCAGCTTCAGGTCCGGGACGTCGGCGTGGATCACCGTGATCGGCCGGTCGTCGGCATCCAGACCCTGCACGCACCCGAACCAGCCCTCGGCCGGCACCTCGCGGGTCGGCACCAGGTCGACCAGCCGGGCGGTCTCGTCCTCGTCGGAGTCGACCCAGGCCTGCAGCGAGCCCGGCCCGAGCGGGCCGTCGACGAAGACGGTCACCGGCACGCAGTCGAACCCGCCGATCCGGGAGACCTCGTACGCGGCGACCTCGCGGTAGCCGAGGGTGCGCAGCGGGAAGTCCCACAGCGGCCGCTCGCCCTCGACCGGCTTGTAGACGCACTCGACCGGGCCGCCGGCCGTGGCCAGCTCGGCCAGGAACGTCGCGTTGGACGCCTGCAGCAGACGGCCCGTGACGGAGAGGTCGCCGTCGGTCAGCTCGACGGTGAGGGCGGGATGGCTCACCCGGTTCAGCGGAACAGCGGACGGCGGTAGCCGTTGGCCCGCGGGCAGACGTGCCCGTTCGGGTCCAGCGGCTGCAGGCAGAACGGGCAGGGCGGGCGGCCGGCCGCGACCAGGGCCTGGGCCCGGGCCACGAAGTCGCGGGCGTAGGAGGCGGTGATCTTGACCACGAACACCTCGTCGGCGTTGACCGTGTCGTCCGCCTCGGCGGCCGGCTCCGGCGTCTCGGCCTCGGCCTCCTCGGAGTCGACGTTGGAGAACAGCTCGATCACGATCCGGTCGATGGTCGGGTCCCAGGCGATGGTCATGGTGCCGACCCGGAACTCCTCGGTGATGGGCGCGTCCAGGGGGTCGACGTCGCGGGCCTTGGCCTTGCCCGTCGGGACCGTACCGCCGCTGGCGCTGCGCCGCACGACCTCGTCCAGCACCTTGTCGAGGTGCTCGGCCAGCACCGACACCTGCTGCTTCTCACAGGCCACGCTGGTGATCCGGTTGCCCTCGCGCGCCTGCAGGAAGAAGGCCCGCTCCCCCGGCTGCCCCACGGTGCCGGCGACGAACCGGTCCGGGGCGTCATAGCGGTGCACGAGAATCGCCATGCGTCCCAGACTATGCCCGGTGTCGGACGGCCCCCGGTGTGATGTGCACGACCTCGGGGCGCGACGGCGACGATTCAGGACCGCGCGGCGCGCTCGCTGTAGGTTCCCGCGGTCACCGTGCGGTAGGAGGTGGCCACGATGTCCTCGAGGACGGCGAGGTCGACCTGGTCCAGGTCCTTGAGGTACAGGCAACCGACACCGGTGGTGGCCGGGCCGAGCCGCGCGACCTGCTCCGCGTACGCGCCGACGCCCTCGGGCAGGTAGACCGTGGTCGCCGCCATACGCGGCGCG
>CAXTVE010000315.1:1886-3925 GCA_964247485.1 uncultured Propionibacteriaceae bacterium | reverse complement strand
GGGTGGAGCTAAGGGGATTCGAACCCCTGACCTTCTCGTTGCGAACGAGACGCGCTACCAACTGCGCCATAGCCCCGCGGACCAGCCCAGGGGGCCGATCAGCACGCTGACTTTACCATCCAGCGATGCGGACGCAGGCCGCGTTATGCGGTCGCCGCCGCGCGCTCCTCGTCGCCGCCGGCCTCGTTCGGCTGCTCGCGCTCGTCGCCGGCCCGCTCGGGCGGATCGGCGGTCACCGGGACCTGCGGACGAGCGGTGGGCGCCACGGCCGGGCCGGACAGGTCGATGGTCCGCACCGTTCGCGGGGCCAGCGGCTTGGAGACATAGGTCGGCTTGGTGATCGGCACCGGGTCCCACAGGGCGCCGCCGGCCCGGCCCGCGTCGGCCCCGGTCCTCGTCTCGGCCGTCGTCGCCGCCGTGGCCGGGGCGCGCTTGGCCAGGTCGGCCCGGCGGAGGAAGCTCGTCGCCTCGTTGCTGCCGGTGCGGCGCTGGCGGGAAGTGGGGCGAGGGCTGCCACGGTCGCCACCGCCGCTCACCCGGGCCCCGACCACGAAGGCGACCAGCAGGCCCCCCGGGATGCCGAGCGCCCACCAGGGTGTGATGCCCACCGCGCAGAGCCCGACCACGAGGCTGAGCGCCGCCAGCAGCACCAGCAGCACCCGGCGCCGCCGGGCCGCGGCCACCATCTCCTGCCGGTGCAGGTCGCGGATCGCCGCCCGCCGGGTCGACGGCGTCGACACCTCGTAGGTCGGGATGCGTTCGAGGTCCTGGTCCAGCAGCGGGGCGGTGCCGTTGCGGATGATCCGCATGGAGTCCGCGAACCGGTCCGCCGGGTCCACGTCGGCCACCGACTCGTCATCGCGGCGGCGGACGAAGTGCGGGACGAGATAGGCCAACCAGGCGATGGCGATCGCCGTAAAGATCAGACCTGTCGTCCCCACACCCGCACCGTATGTGGCGCGACACGCCGGGTTCGTGATCTTGAGCGGTGTGTCGCCGAAACGGCTGTGACGAATGGGGCGCCGCTCGACAGCTCACGGCAGGTGCTGGTCAGCGGCGCAGGTTCTCCCAGCGCCGCAGCAGCCCCTCCGGAACCTCTTCGGCGTTCAGCGCGAACACCAGGTGGTCCCGCCAGTCGCCGTCGATGTGCAGGTAGCGCGGCCGCAGCCCCTCCGGCCGGAAACCCAGCTTGGCCACCACCCGCAGGCTGCGGACGTTCTCCGGCCGGATGGCGATCTCGACCCGATGCAGCCCCATCCGGCCGAAGCAGTAGTCCACGGCGAGCGCGACCGCGGTCGGGATGATCCCCCGCCCGGCCAGCCGCTGGTCCACCCAGTAGCCGATCTGCCCCCACGACGCCGAACCACCGACGATGCCGCTGACCGTCAGCTGGCCGGCCAGGTGACCCTGGGCCCGCCCGCCGGTCGGATCCCACCAGACCAACCAGGGCAGCATCCGACCTTCCCTGGCCTGCTTGGTCAGGGTGCGCACCAGCCCGGCGAACGTCGCCGGCCCCGGCTCCGACCCCCTCGGCAGGGTGGCCTCCCAGGGCCGCAGCCACTCGCTGTTGTCGCGGCGCACCCGCTCCCAGGCCCCGCCGTCGCGGTGCCGCAGCGGCGCCAGCACCACCGACTCGTGCCGCAACGTCACCGGCCAGCGGTGCCGCCCGCCCCCCGGCTCCCGGCCGGGTACCCGCGGCGGGTCCGGGCTGAGGCCCATCTCAGTGGTCTCCACCCCGCACCTGACTCACCGCGTGCGGCAGCACCGGGGCGAGGACGGCCATGCCGTCCCGCGCGCCGCCGCTGGACCCCGGCAGGTTGACGATCACCGTACGCCCCGCGACCCCGGCCAGCCCGCGGCTGAGCGCGGCGGTGGGTACCCCATGATCGACACCGTAGCGGGCGATCGCCGCGGCCAGCTGAGGGACCTCCCGCTCCAGCACCGCCCGGGTCTGCTCCGGCGTGTGGTCGTCCGGGCTGAGCCCGGTGCCGCCGGTGGTGATCACCACGGCGTACGCGTCCGCCACGGCCCCCCGCAGG
>CAXTVE010000315.1:0-1876 GCA_964247485.1 uncultured Propionibacteriaceae bacterium | reverse complement strand
CGGCCACCGCGAAGCCGCGCGCCCGCAGCTCCTCGACCACGATCGGGCCCGAGCGGTCCGCGGACGCCCCGGCCGCGGCCCGGGTCGAGACGGTGACCACCAGCGCGCGGTCCGTCATGTGTCCGCCCGGACCCAGTCGCCGCTGCGGCCGCCCGACTTGGCCAGCACCCGCACGCCGTCGATCACCGCCGCCCGGTCCACCGCCTTGACCATGTCCACCACCGCCAGCGCGGCGACACTGACCGCGGTCAGCGCCTCCATCTCGACCCCGGTCCGCTCGGTCGTCCGCACCGTGGCGACGATCTCGACGCCGGCCTCGACCACCGTGACGTGGACGTCGACCCCGCTGAGGAACAGCGGATGACACAGCGGCACCAGGTCGGGCGTCCGCTTCGCCCCCTGGATGCCGGCGATCCGGGCCACCGCCAGGGCGTCGCCCTTGGGCAGGTCACCGGACCGCAGCGCCGCCACCGCCGCCGTGCTCAGCCGCACCAGCCCGGCCGCTGTCGCCGACCGGGGGGTCACCGCCTTCGCGGACACGTCGACCATCCGGGCCTCGCCGCGCTCGTCGAGGTGCGGCAGGGGCGTCTCCGTCATCGCCGCCTCAGCCCGGCGACTCGTCGAGCAGCCACACGTCGAGCGGCTCCCCCGCCGCGACGTGCTCGGTCTGCTCGGGCAGGATGACCAGCGCGTTCGCCCGGGCGAGGTCGGCCAGCAGGTGCGAGCCGTGCCCGCCGACCAGGGTGACCTGGCGCCGACCCGACTCGGTGAGCCCGACCACCCCGCGGGCCAGCTGCTGGCGGCCCCACACCGAGGTCATCGCGTGGGCGGCCTCCGCCTGGACGGTCGGCCGCACCCACGGCTCGGCACCCATCAGCTTGCGGAGCACCGGGCGGACGAACACCTCGAAGGACACGAACGAGCTCACCGGGTTGCCCGGCAGCATGATCATCGGCACCCGGTCGGCCCCGATCAGCCCGAAGCCCTGGGGCTTGCCGGGCTGCATCGCCACCTGGGCGAAGTCGCAGACCCCCAGCTCGGGCATCACCGCCTTGACCACGTCGTAGTCGCCCTGGCTGATGCCGCCGCTGGTCAGGATCAGGTCGGCCCGCAGCAGCTGCTCGGTCACCACCTTGAGCAACAGCTCGCCGCCGTCGCCGACCTGGCCGACCCGGAACACCTGGGCGCCGAGGGCCCGCACGGCGGCGGCCAGCATGAAGGAGTTGGAGTCGTAGATCTGCTCCTCGCGGTCCAACGGCTCACCGGGCTCGACCAGCTCGGTGCCGGTCGAGATGACCACCACCCGGGGGCGCGGCCGGACCAGCACGGTGTCCCGGCCGATCCCGGCGAGCACCCCGATGTCGCGGGCGCCGAGGACGTCCCCGGGCGTGAACAGCGGCGTCCCGGCCTCGATGTCCTCGCCCCGGTGGCGGACGTGCTGGTCCACGGCGCTCGGCGCGTAGACCTTGACGTCGCTGGCCCCGCGGTCGCTGTGCTCGTACGGCACGACGGTGTCCGCGTGCTCGGGCAGCGGCGCGCCGGTCATGATCTTCATCGCCGTGCCGGGCGAGAGCCGGTGGGCCGCCGCGGCCCCGGCGGCGATCTCCCCCACCACCGGCAGGCTGACCGGCTGTTCCCCCGACGCACCGGCCACGTCGGCCGCACGCACCGCGTACCCGTCCATGGCCGAGTTGTCGAACCGGGGCAGGTCGACCCCGGCGACGATCTCCTCGCCCAGGCTCAGCCCGAGCGCGTCGAGCAGGTGCTGGCGGAAGGGCGGCAGCTCGCGGACGCAGCTCAGCAGGTACGCCCGGTGCGCCTCGAGCGACCGCAGTCCGGTGGGACCCGGGGCGGGCGGGTCCGGCAACGGCGGCAG
>CAXTVE010000314.1:0-3930 GCA_964247485.1 uncultured Propionibacteriaceae bacterium | reverse complement strand
GCCTCGGTGAGCGCTGACCCGACCACCCCGTCCGCCACGCCGACCCCGACCCGGCGCGGCCGGCCCGAGGCGCAGGCGGTGCTCGGCGGGTTGACGTCGCCCTGGGGGCTGGTCGCCCTGAAGAACGGCAGCTACCTGCTCAGCCAGCGGGACACCAGGGAGATCGTGCTGCTGCGGGGGGACGCCCGGGACCGGCTGCGCACGATCGACCAGGCGAGACCGCTCGGCGAGGGTGGACTGCTCGGGCTGGCCATCACCCCCGACGAGAAGCGGGTCTTCGCCTACTACACCGCGGCCGAGGACAACCGGATCGTCTCGATGAGCTTCGACGGGAGGACGCTCGGCGAGCCGGAGGTGATCCTCGACGGCATCCCCAAGGCCCAGATCCACAACGGCGGCCGGATGGTGGTGGGACCGGACAACCTCCTCTACGTCGGCACCGGCGACGCCGCGGAGTCCTCCCGCGCCCAGGACAGGGACTCGCTCGCCGGGAAGATCCTGCGCCTGACCCTCGAGGGCGAGCCAGCCCGCGGCAACCCGTTCGGGAACGAGGTCTACAGCTTCGGGCACCGCAACGTGCAGGGCCTGGCCTTCGATGCCGACGGGCGGCTGTGGGCGTGCGAGTTCGGCAGCCAGGAGTGGGACGAGCTGAACCTGATCGTCGAGGGCAACAACTACGGCTGGCCGCTGGTCGAGGGGTCCGGTGAGGGCGATGGCCTGACCAATCCGAAAGTGGTCTGGCCGACCGGCGACGCCTCCCCGTCGGGCCTCGCCTACTGGCAGGGCGAGCTGTGGATGGCCGGGCTGCGGGGCGAGCGGCTGTGGGAGATCCCGGTCGACGGCACCGACACCGGCGACCCGGTCGCGCACTTCCGGGGCGACTACGGCAGGCTGCGTACCGTGGTGGTGTCGAGCGACGGCGAGAGCCTGCTGATGACCGGTTCCAACACCGACGGCCGCGGTGATGCCGCTCGTGACGACGACCAGCTGCTCCGGGTCAGCCGCTGATGCGCGGGAACGGGACCCGGACGGCGTTCGTCGCCCTCGGTGCGGTGATGGCCCTGCTCGGCCTGCTGTTCGGTGGACAGGGGCTCAATCTGATTCCGGGCAGCTTCATGACCGGGAACCGGACCTGGTTCTGGGTCGGACTGGTCCTGGTGGTCGTGGGCGCGCTGCTGCTGGTGGCCGGACTGCGCCGCGGCCGGGCCACCCGGCCCTGAGCTCGCTCACCCGATGTGGCACGGAGAGTTTCGTGACCCGCGGGTGGCGGCGCTCTACGACGTGTCGTTCGGCTGGACCCGGGCGGACGACTTCTTCCTCGGGCTGGTCGACGAGACACCGGGCGCCCGCGTCGCCGACCTCGGCTGCGGCACCGGACGGCTGACCCTGGCCCTCGCCGCTGCGGGCCACACGGTCACCGGGGTGGATCCGGCGCGGGCCTCGCTCGACCTGGCCCGGGCCAAGCCGGGCGCCGACGCGGTGCGCTGGGTCGAGGGCACGTCCCGCCTGCTCGACGACGGGGCGTACGACGTGGTGGTGATGACCTCGCACGTGGTCCAGTTCGTGGTCACCGACGAGGAGTGGGTCGAGGTGCTGGGCGATCTGCACCGGGCCCTGGTACCCGGCGGCCGGGTGTTCTTCGATACCCGGAATCCGGCCGACCGGGCCTGGGAGCACTGGAACCCCGATGAGTCGCGCAACCGGGTGGATCTGCCGGACGGAACGTCGGTGGGGGTCCTGGACGACATCACCGACGTGGTCGGCGACACGATGATCGAGGGCACCACGTACTACCGCTTCGCCGACGGCATCGAGCTGACGAGCCGGGCGCGGATGCGCTGGCGGTCCGAGGCGCTGCTGCGCCAGACCCTCGCCGACGCCGGCTTCGCCGTCGAGCAGATCTACGGCGGCTGGGCCCGCGAGCCGGTCGGCTCCCCCGAAGGTGAGCTGCTGGTGCTCGCCCGGCGTCGTCCCGACACCGGCAACAGCGGAACCTGAGCGGAGTCGATGGCGCGGCGTTCGGCCTCGGTGAGGCCGGCGGCGGTCAGGATCTCCTGGACCAGGGCGTTCTTACCCCGGCCGTAGTTCTCGAGGTCGGCCGCGAGCTCCCCCACCCGCTTCTTGAGGGCGCCATAGCGGTCGCGGAGATCGGGCCGGACGCGCAACGTGTCCCGGAGGCCGAGATGGTTCCGCAGCGAGAGTGAGCCGTCCACGACGAGGTAGGTATTGGTGCCGGCCAGCCGGAGCGGCTCGCGGAACGCCCAGCGCTGCGGAATCCCGAGCTCGCCGAGCGGTGCGAAGCCGAGGGCCGTCAGGACATCGGTCGCTGCGGAAGGATTGTGCTCGGCGATCACGATGTCGCAGTCGATGACCGGCTTGGCGGCCAACCCCGGCACCGACGTGCTCCCGACGTGCTCGATGGCCACGATGGCGACGTTCGCGCAGGCGAAGGCCTCGTCGTACTCCTGGCGAAGCGACTCGAAACGGTCGGGCCAGGACGGGTCGTAGTCGACGACGGTGATCACAGCTCGGAGCCTAGGAACCTCGCACGGAATGCGTCAGACCCGACCGGCCGGACAAGGCAGGCCCGGGCGGGTTGGCGTCAGCGGCCCGCCTCAGCCGGTCCAGCCCTCGTTCACGTCCCCGGAGCCGCCGAGGGCCCGGGAGTAGTCCGGCAGCTGCTGCACCGCCCACTTGTTGCCGTCGGGATCGCTGAAGAAGACGAACGACCCCCAGGGCTGTACGTCCACCTCGCTGACCGTGGTCAGCCCCCGGCCGACCAGCTCCGCGCGCGCGGCCTGGATGTCGGAGACGACCAGTTGCAGACTGTCCGCCGAACCCGGCGTCATCTCCGTCAGCCCCGTGCCGATGCAGATCGAGCAGGCCGAGCCGGGCGGCGTCAGCTGGACGAAGCGCAGGTCGTCGCTCACCACCTGGTCCATGTCCAGCACGAAGCCGGCCTGCTCGACGTAGAAGTCCCGGGCCCGGTCGACGTCGCTGACCGGCACCCCCACCAGCTCGAGTTTGAAGTCCATGACCAGCAACCTAACGGCGCCCACTGACAGACGGTCACCAGCGCGTAACACGGCGAAACTACGCTGACCGGGCGATGAGTGCCGACCTGACGCTGGGTGCCGAGGAAGAGCTGCACCTGATCGACCTGGAGAGCTGGAAGCTCATCGCCCGCGCGCCGCAGATCCTGGCCCGGCTGCCGCGGGAGAACTACTCCGCGGAGATCCAGCGGAGCACGGTGGAGACCAACACCGACGTGGTCACCACCCTGGCGGGCCTGCGCGCCGAGCTGCTCCGGCTGCGGCGCCAGATCGTCGAGGTCGCCGAGCCCGACCGGATCGGGATCGCGGCGGTCGGCACCGCGCCGAGCTCGGCCTTCGCGGACTTCGAGCTGACCACCACCGGCCGCTACGGCCGGATGCAGGAGCAGTACCGGTTGCTCGTCGACGAGCAGCTGATCTGCGGCCTGCAGATCCATGTCGGCGTGCCCGACCGCGACCTCGCGGTGCAGATCATGCAGCGCATCGCCCGCGACCTGCCGATCCTGCTCGCCCTGTCGGCCAGCTCGCCCTTCTGGAACGAGTCCGACAGCGGCTACGCCAGCATGCGCTCGATGGTCTGGCAGCGCTGGCCGACGGCCGGCGCGACCGGCCGGCTCGGCTCAGGGGCCGAGTACGACCAGCTGATCGCCGACCTGATCCGGACCGGGGTGATCGCCGACGCCAAGATGGCCTACTTCGACGTCCGCCCCTCCGCCCATGCCCCCACCCTGGAGCTGCGCACCTGCGACGCCTGCCCGCTGGTCGACGACGCGATCCTCATCGCGGGTCTGTTCCGGGCCACGGTGCTGGCCGCCCGGCAGAGCATCGAGGCGGGCGAGCCGTTCGATCCGGTGCCGCCGCCGGTGCACCGCGCGGC
>CAXTVE010000313.1:0-3972 GCA_964247485.1 uncultured Propionibacteriaceae bacterium | reverse complement strand
AAGTCGGTGGGGGAGAGTGGGTGCCGTGAGTGAGATGACCTACACCCAGCTCGGGCCCTCGGGGCTGACCGTGTCCACCGTCGGCGTGGGCTGCAACAACTTCGGCTACCGGATGGCCGACGCGGACGTGCCGAAGGTGGTGCACGCGGCGATCGACGCCGGCATCACCCTGTTCGACACCGCCGACGTCTACGGCAACCTCGGCGGCTCGGAGACGCTGCTGGGGCGTGCGCTGGGGTCGCGGCGGGCCGAGGTCGTGGTCGCGAGCAAGTTCGGCATGGACATGCAGGGCGCGAACGGGCCGGACTGGGGCGTCCGCGGGTCCCGGCGCTACATCCGGCTCGCGGTGGAGGCCAGCCTGCGCCGACTGGGCACCGACTGGATCGACCTCTACCAGCTGCACGCGCCGGACCCGCACACCCCGATCGAGGAGACGCTGGCCGCGCTCGGCGAGCTGGTCACCGAGGGCAAGGTCCGCTACGTCGGCTCCTCCAACCTGGCCGGATGGCAGGTCGTGGACGCCGACTGGATCGCCCGGACCAGCGGCTACCCGCCCTTCGTCTCCGCGCAGAACGAGTACTCCTGGCTCAGCCGCGGCATCGAGGCCGAGCTGGTCCCCGCGCTGGCCCACACCGGCCAGTCGCTGCTGCCCTACTTCCCGCTGGCCCGCGGGCTGCTCACCGGCAAGTACCGGCGGGGCGAGGCGGCGCCTCCCGGGACCCGGCTGGCCGGGCAGTCCGGGCCGCTGGAGCGGGCGGACTTCGACCGGGTCGAGCGGATCGAGACGTTCGCCGCCGACCGCGGGCTGACCATGCTGCAGGTGGCCATCGGCGGGCTGGCGGCCATGCCGACGGTCGGTTCGGTGATTGCCGGGGCCACCAAGGTGGAGCAGATCGAGCAGAACGTCGCCGCCGGCCTGTACACCCCCACCGAGGAGGACCTGGCCGAGCTGCGGCGGATCACCGAGCCGTAGACCTCCTGCGTCCCTAGACTTCCGCCGTGAGTGCGGCGCCCGGCTGGTATCCCGATCCCGGCGGCCAGGTCGGTCGGTTCCGCTACTGGGACGGCCAGGTCTGGTCCGCATCGACCACCGCCGACCCGCGTACGCCGCCGCCCGGGCCGGTCCCGGCGTCGGCCGGGCCGGCGCTCCCGAGCTCGATCGACCCCTACGCCCCGGTCGGCAGGCCAGCCGGTGGCCGCCGCTCGGCGCTGCCCTGGATCCTCGGGGCGGTGGCGCTGGTCACCGTGCTGGTGGTGATCGCCGTGCTGGTGGTCCGCAGCCTGACCCGGGACGTCATCGTCGACGCCGATCCGGCGCCCACCGTCACGCCGAGCAGCCTGGTCTGCCCCGATGCCGTGCTGGAGACGGCCAGCCCGCCCCCGCCGCAGACCGGCGACCGGGTGCGCAGCGGGGCGCTGTCCTACACCCGCCTGGCGTCACCGTTCCGGGCCCCGGAGTGGGACACCCGGGTGCCCTTCGGCCGAGACGTGCAGAGCCAGAACGCCACGGTCGAGGAGGACGCCTCGGGCACAGCCACCTGGGTCGCCGGGGTGCTGATCGCCCGGCTGCTGGCCGGTGACGGCTTCTACGGGCCGGAGCAGGGCGCCAAGGTGGTCGCGGAGTGCGTGACCGGCAAGTTCTACGGGGACGCCGCGGTCACGCGCAAGGACCGGCGCAACGAGGCGACGACCGTCGACGGCCGGCCCGCCTGGGTCATCGAGGCGCAGCTGGCCTTCTCGCTGCCCGACATCCAGACCACCGGGGAGCTGATGGTCATCGTGGTGGTGGAGACCGTCTCGGGCGAGGCCGGCCTGTTCTACGCCTCGATCCCCGACACCTCGCCACAGTTCCTCAAGCCGGCCCGGGCCGCCCAGGCCAGCCTCCAGGTCGACGGCTGATCACCCGGAGGTCACGGCTGAGCATCAGCGCATTTGTGCGCGTACCTCGGGGACGACACGGGCAAGACTCTGGTCATCGGCGACGACACCCGAGGACAGCCTCGGATCCGATACCTGGGGCCGGAGGCACCTGTGACACCTGGAACAACCGACAACCCGCATGACGCCCTGCAGAGGTTCCAGCTGGAGCTGGGCGATCTGTCCGTCCGGCTGGCCGACCTGGCGGGGACCGTCCAGACGCTGTCGACGACGCTGCTGCCCGACCCGGCCGTAGCCGTCGGTGGCCGGACCGACCGGGTCGCCGCGGTCGGCGGACGAACCGATCGCCCGGGGGCGGGACGGCAGTTGCCAGAGCCCCCCGCGGTGAGCCGCCCACCGGTCCACCACGAACCCGTGCCGGCGGCGGGACCGCCACGGGTCACGCCGCCGCGGCCGGCCCGGGCACGCGTGCGCCGACGGATCTCGGTCGCGGAGCTGTTCTCGGTCGTCGGCTCCGCCATCACCCTGGTCGGGGTCACCTTCGTCCTCGTGCTTCCGCAGGACGGGGCGCTCGGTCAGCTCCCCAGGGTGGCCATCGCTGTCGCGCTGGCGGTCGCGACGGTCGCCGCCGCCGTCTGGCAGCACGCCAAGGACCCGCGGAACCTCGGCGCCCAGGCGCTGCTGGCGACGGGTGTCGCCTCGGCCTACCTGTGCGTGCTCGCCGGCACCGTGCTCTTCGTCCGGCCGGACGGCCAGGGCCTGGTGCCCGACGCGGTCGGTCTCACGCTGGCCGGCCTGATCAGCGTCGGGGGACTCTGGACCGCCCGCCGCTGGGACAGCCAGTGGCTGGCCGTGCTCGCCGTCCTCGGCAGCCTCGTGCTGGCGCCCTTCGTGGTGCAGTCGGACCAGATCTGGGGCTTGGGGTTCATGGTCCTGCTGACGGTCGTGACCGCCCCGTTCCAGCTCGGTCGGACCTGGGTCGCGCTGATGGCGGCCCGGGTCAAGCCGACCACGCTGGTCTTCCTCGCGGCCGCCGCCTTCGGCGCGCGCAGCCTCACCGAGCACACGACGGCCACCCTGGCGCTGGCGGCGGTCCTGGCCGCCGCGGGTCTGGGCATGGCGGTCCTGCACCAGCACGACACCCGGCCCAGCCAGGTGGCCTCCGCGGTCGCGCTCGTCCCGATGGCGGCCCCCGCCGCGACCGTCTGCTGGCTGGCGGACCGGCCGTTCTCCGCGGCCGTCTGCGGTGTGCTGGCCGTGCTCTACGGGGCCTGCGGCTTCTGGCCGGACCGTTTCTCGCCGGTGCTGCGCTCTGCGGCCGCGCCGATCGGCGCCCTGTTTGCCGGCTTCGCGCTGCTGCGGCTGACCGACGGTGAGTACGCGGGCTCGATCACCTTCGGACTGGCGGTCGCCTATCTCGCGGTGGCCGCCCGGACCCGGTTCAAGCCCGCGCTCGTCGTCGGTCTGGTGAACGCCGGGATCGGCGCGCTGCACTGGGTGCCGTTCCTGGTGTTCAGCTTCCTCGTCAGCACGGCGGGTGGCGCCGGTACCGAAGCGGTGGCGGAGTCCCTGCTCGGCCTGGCGGTGGTTGTGATGGCGGCGCCCGCCCTCCGGGCGTTCGGCGTCCGCAGCCCGGGGCTGATGTCGGTGACCTGGCTGGCCTCGGTGGCCTTCGGCTCGGTGGCCATCGTCCTCGCGGGAGCCGAGGTCGGGCGGCTGCTGGGCCGGCCGGAGGCGGGGTTCCAGACCGCCCACGCCGTGGTGACCGTGGCCTGGCTCGTGGTCTGCGTGGTGCTGCTCAGGCTGGGGCTCCGGCCGGACCGGGACGGCCCGGTCGCGGTCCGCCTCGCCCTGGTGCTGGCCGTCGCGGCGGTGGCCAAGCTGATCCTGTTCGACCTGGCCACGCTGCCGGGCCTGGTCCGGGCGCTCGCGTTCCTCGCCGTCGGTGTGCTGCTGCTGGTGATCGGCACCTGGTACTACCGGCAGCTCGACCGGATCCGCCGCGGCCCGGCCGTGGACGGCGGCGGGGGTTCGCCGGGACCGTGGGCACCCGCGGACGGGGCTGCGGCCGGGGCTCGCGAGCCCGCCGGGGCC
>CAXTVE010000312.1:0-3977 GCA_964247485.1 uncultured Propionibacteriaceae bacterium | reverse complement strand
CGCGATGGGCTTTAAGACCCAAACCCGCTTAGCAGGCGGGCGCCATAGACCGGACTAGGCGACACCTCCAAGGTGTACGTCCCGCCGGGGCGGAGCGCTGGGCCAGCGTACCGGCCGCCCGAGCCCGCAGGCAAAGCCGTTGCCACGTCTGAGACCGAGGAATCGCCGTCGACCCGCTCCGCTGTCTACAGTGGACCGAGCTCACGCCCCGAGCACAGCCGTCAGGGAGGTGTACGTGCCGCAGCAGGTCCCGCCGCCAGGTCCCGACTGGCAGGTGCCGCAGGCGACGCCGCCGAAGGACGAGTGGGAGGTACCACCGTTCCCGTCCGGCTCGACGGCCACGAGCCGCCCAGCCCGTGAGCCCGACCCGCACTGGCGGCGTACGGTGCTGCTCACCATCGTCGGCACGGCGATCCCCGGCGTGGGCCTGATCGCGGCCCGCCGCCACGTGGCCGGGCTGATCGTCCTCGGGCTCTTCCTGACCGGCATCGTGGCGCTGGGCATCTACGCCACGGTCGACCGGCAGACCCTGTTCGCCATGGCTGTGGACCCCGAGGTGCTGCGCGGCATCGGGATCGCCCTCGTCGTGATCGGCCTGGTCTGGGTCGGGGTGGTCATCGCCAGCCACCTGGCCCTGCGCGGCACGGTCAGTCCGGGCCAGCGGGCCGCGGGCGGCGTGCTCGTCGGCATCCTGGCCTTCGCGGTCGCCGCGCCGATGGCGGTCGCCTCCATCTACTCCTACGAGCAGGCCAGCCTGGTGGGCACGGTGTTCAAGAGCGAGAAGGACTCTCGGAGCGCCACCCGCCCGACCCTGACCACCTCGGCCGACCCGCAGAACCCGACCCCGCAGGACCCGTGGGCGGACAAGCCGCGGCTCAACATCCTGCTGCTCGGCGGCGACGCGGACAAGGGTCGGGCCGGCACCCGCACCGACACCGTCATCCTGGCCAGCATCAACACCGCGACGGGCAACACGACGCTGTTCAGCCTGCCCCGCCAGACCGCCGGGATGCCGTTCCCGGTCAACTCCCGCCTGCACGACTACTACCCCTACGGTTTCACCGACGGCAACAGCAGCAACGCCGACTACTGGCTGAACGCGATGTACCGCGACCTGCCCAACCTGGTGCCCAAGGACGTCCTCGGTGAGACCGACGACCTCGGCGCCGACGCCCTCAAGCTGTCGGTCGGCGCGGCGCTGGGGGTCAAGGTCGACTACTACGTCCTCGTCGAGCTCGCGGGCTTCCGCCGCCTGATCGACGCCCTCGGCGGCATCCGGGTCAACGTCAACACCTACGTGCCGATCGGTGGGGTCACCGACACCAAGACCCCGCCGGCCGAGCAGATCTCGCCCGGGGAGAACAAGGAGCTGGACGGCTACCAGGCGCTCTGGTTCGCCCGCGGCCGCTACGGCGGCGACGACTACAAGCGGATGGACCGCCAGCGCTGCGTGGTCAACGCGATCATCCAGCAGGCCAACCCGGCCAACATGCTGGCTCGCTACGAGGACATCGCCAAGGCCGGCAAGGAGATCGTCAAGACCGACATGCCGCAGGAGGTGTTGCCGCTGATCGTCGACCTCAGTCTGCGCGTCAAGGACGGCAACGTCCGCAGCATCGTGTTCAAGAACGGCGTCCGCGGCTTCTCCACCGTCGACCCCGACTGGGACCAGGTCCGCGCCCGGGTGAAGGTCGCCTTCGGCGAGACCAAGAAGCTCAAGTCGACGACCACCACCTCGCCCAAGCCCACCCCGAGCGGCTCCGCCAGCAAGAAGGCGACCACCCGGCCTCCGGTGACCGACACCGAGTCGGAGGACGTCAACGCCAGCTGCGCCTGGCAGCCGGACGTCGCGGCCAGCGCCAAGCCGTTCGTGGGAGCCCGGACGGTCGTCTGACCCGGCGCTCCCGGTCCTATTCGCGAGCCAGCGCGGCCGGCAGCTCCGGGACCGGCACCAGCACCACGTCGTGCAGCCGCCAGTCGAGCTCGGAGCAGCCGCGGCGGGCATTCTCGAACTCGGCGACCGACGACTCGTGGCCGCGCTCCGGCACCACGAAGCACTCCACGTGGAACACATGGCCCTCGTCGCGCACCCGGGCGCCCGCGTCGGCCACCCAGTCCAGTCCGCGCAGGTAGCCCTCCACCTGCCCGATCACCGGGTGTGGCCCGGCGTCGTCGAACGTGGTGGCGCGCACATCGGTCAGGTCCCGGATCGAGGACCGCAGGTTAGTGATCCCGTCGGACAGGATCGACAGCGCGATGAACAGGGCAGCCGCAGAATCGGCCCACCACCAGCCGATCCCGATGCCGGTGATGCCGACCAGGGAGCCGACCGCGGTCATCCAGTCGGCCTTGTTCATCGCCGCGTCGGCGTAAAGGACCTTGTCGTGCAGATCGCGGGCCAGCGTCATCTTGACCCGGCCGAGCAGCACCGGCGGTACGCCGGTGAGCACCATCGCCGCCATCATCAGCCAGCCCAGCCAGAAGACCTGGCCGAACAGCGCCACCGAGCCGATCGAGGGGTGCTCGGCGGTGACCAGCCCGGCCGCGGAGTCGTAGATCAAGAACGCGCCGAAGGCGAACAGCGCCGTTGCCGCGACCAGGTGGGCCACCCCGACCGAGCGGTGCCAGCCGTACGGACGCCTGGCGGATGGCGGCCGCCGGATGATCCGCACCGCGACCAGGAACGCGATCGGCGGGGCGAGCGACAGCATGTCCTCGGCCCAGGCGACCTTCATGGCCTGGGAGTTGCCCGCGACCAGCCCGACCAGGGTGATCGCGAACGCCAGGAAGGCCAGCGAGACCCACTCCCAGCGGACCGCCTTGCGCAGGGTCGCCGCCTGCCGCTCGGGCAGCTCGGCGGACCCGAAGACCACCTTGCTCACGGCGTGCCCCGCGCGCGCAGGAACCGCTCGAGCCGCAGCAGGAAAGCGTTCTCCCCCGGCGGCGCCGCCAGGACCAGCTGGACCCGGTCGCCGGTCGGGTCGGTCGTCTCCGCGTACGGGATGCTGATTGCCGCCTGCTCGACCCACGGCGTATCGGCGGTCAGCCCGCCGACCACCAGGTCGAGCTCGCCGCGCTCCAGGGCCAACACCAGCATCTCCTCGCCGCCGACGGTCCACTCGACCTGAGCGGGCATGGTCGCGGCGAAGTCGCGGACCAGGGCGATCTCGGTCCCGCCCGGCTCGGTGCCGGAGCCGAGCTCGGTCTCGGGCGGGTTCGGCGAGACCCCTACCCGGAGCGTGCCACCGGTGACCCGGTCGAGGGTGCCGTCCGGGTCGGCCGGGAAGCGCGTGCAACCACTCAGCAGCAGGCCCGCCAGCAGGGCGAGAAGAAGAAGCCGGCGCACGGGGTCTTCTATCCTGGCTCAGCCGGCCCGGTAGCCGCGGTCGACGTCCAGCCGCCGCTGGATCGCGCGCAGCAGCGCGGTGAAGGTCGGGTCGTGCGGCGTACGCGGGTTCAACACCGGCACGTCGCCCTCGGGGCCGGCCTTGTGCACCAGCAGCAGCCGGGGCCCGGACAGCGTGACGGAGTCGATCTCGGCCCAGGGCACGCGGCGCTGCTGCCCGCCGCGGGACAGGGTGAGGGCCTCGCGACCGAGCTCCAGCACCGTCCGGACCCGCACCATCAGCGCGAGCGCCGTCACCGCCAGGGCCACGGCCAGCGCCAGCCCGACGATGCCGATGACCAGCACCACCGATCCGAGCCCGTACGTCCGGGCGAGGGCCACCAGCCCCACGCCGACCAGCGCGGTGACGGCGGAGATGGCCAGCGCCCGGACCGGCGGGGGCGCCGTCAGGGTGAAACGCTCGTCGGCGTCGGTCACAGGAGTCAGGGTAACGACGTCCGGGCGCGCGCCCGTGTGTTGTTGGCGCGCCGCGGGGGGTTCAAGGGGGTCGCCCCCCCTTGTGCAGCTACGCGGCGCGGGTGGGGTTCGCACCCACGGCCCGGTCTCCCGCGCGGGCGGGGTCAAGGCGCCG
>CAXTVE010000311.1:0-3979 GCA_964247485.1 uncultured Propionibacteriaceae bacterium | reverse complement strand
GGTGACGGGTGTGCTGGTGGCCCTGCGCCCGGCGCCGCGCCGCCCGGTCAGGGAGCTGCGGACCCCGGCGGTTCCGGGGCGTCGACCGTCACCGGGTTCGCCACATCGCGGGCGATACGGAACGCCATCACCACCGTGAACCCGGCGAACAGCACCCACTGCAGCGCGTACGCCCCGTTGCGCAGCCGACCGCGGGCCTCGGGCAGCACCACCTCGGCCGGCGTCAGCCCCTGAGCCGCGGCCTGGGCCGCGTCCAGCACCACGAACCCCTCGACCAGCGGCCCGGGCCAGCGCTGCGCGAGCTGCGGGACCCGGACCGAGGTCAGCTCGCCGCTGCGGTCCGCGGGGTCGCCCGCCTCCTGGGAGGGCAGCAGCACCCCGCTCTGCTCCAGCACCTCGGTCGGCGGCGGGCCGGCGCTGGTCTCGGTCACCACCCCCCGGACCACGGCGACCGCGTCCCCGTTGTCCAGTCGCAGCAGGGTCACCACCCGGTAGGCATCCGTCCGGTCCGGCAGGGCGACCAGCTCCTGGTGCTCGGCCTCGTACGTCCCCCGCAGCGTGACCGTCCGCCCGTAGCCGTCCTGCACCGGCGACCCGGCCCGGACCACCGCCGGCAGCGGTCGGGCCGGCTCGGCCGCCCGCGCCGCCGCGGTGTCCGTGCCCTGCCGCGTGTAGACCTCAAGCTGCCACCAGCCGGCGGCCACCATCCCGGCGGCCAGCACCAGTCCGAGCAGGATCACCAGCACCGCGCGTACGCGGTTCACCAGGGCATCAGCCCGCGGGGGCCGGCTCGGGTACGCCCCGCGCCGCCGCCGCCCGCACCAGGTCGGCGCACATCTTGCCCAGGCTCCAGTCACCGGCCTCGATGGCCAGCGGCACGATCGAGGTCTCGGTCATGCCCGGCGACACGTTGACCTCGAGGAAAACGGGCTCGCCCTCGGGCGTGACGATCAGGTCCGTCCGCGACAGGTCGCGCAGCCCGAGGACGGCGTGCACCCGCAGGGCCAGCTCGGCGCACCGCTCGGCGAGATCGGCATCGACCTCGGCCGGGCAGAGGAAGCGCGTCGCCCCCGCCGTGTAGCGCGCGCTGTAGTCGTAGACCCCCGACTCCGGCCGGATCTCTACCCCGGGCAGGGCCGTCGGGCCGGCGCCCCGGTCGACCACGGTCACCGCGATCTCGGTCCCGGCCACGAACTCCTCGACCACCGCGACCGGACCGTACGCGTACGCCCCGACCATCGCCCCCGGCAGCTCGCGAGCCGCCGACACCTTGCTGGCCCCGAGTGCCGACCCGCTGCGGGACGGCTTGACCATCATGGGGAACCCGATCTCCTCGCCCAGGGCCGCCATCAACGCCCCGGCACCCAGCTCGCGGAAGATCTCGTGGGGCAGCGCGACCTGGCGGGGCGCACGTACGCCGGCCTCGGCCACCACGCGGGTGCAGACCGACTTGTCGAAAGCCACCCGGCAGGCGGCCCCGACCGACCCGACGAAGGGGATGCCGAGCAGGGCCAGCACCTCGCGCAGCGCCCCGTCCTCGCCGGCCTCGCCGTGCAGCACCGGGAACACCACCGCGCCCGGGTGCTCGGCCAGCCGGCCCAGCAGTCCCGAGTCGACATCGGACTCGACCACCTCCAGGCCCTCACCCCGCAGCGCCTGCGCCACCCGCCGCCCGGAGCGCAGCGACACGTCCCGCTCGTGCGAGAGCCCGCCGGCCAGCACCATCACCGTTTCCACGCCTGAACTCCTCGTCACGTCTGGTTGGCGCTGGGGCCCGGGACGGTCGGCAGCGCTCCCCGTTCGCGACCGGCGCCCACCGCGGTGCCGAAGGTCTCCCTCACGCTCGTCTCGGAGTGCAGCACCTCGCCCAGCCGGCGGGTGCCTTCGATGATCCGCTCGGGGGTGGGGAAGCAGTAGGACAGCCGCATGTTCCGGCTGCCGAAGCCGTCGGCGTAGAAGGCGGTGCCGGGCACGTAGGCGACCCGGGCGGTCACCGCGCGGGGCAGCATGGCCTGCGCGTCCAGCCCTTCCGGCAGGGTGACCCAGACGAAGAACCCGCCGCTGGGGTGGGTCCAGCTGGTGCCGGCCGGCATGTGGTCGGCCAGCCCGGCCATCATGGCGTCGCGGCGCTCGCGGTACATCTCGCGGAACACCTTGATCTGGCCGCGCCAGTCGTGGTTCTGCAGGTAGGCCGCGACGGCGAACTGGGAGAACACCGGCGGGCAGAGCGTCGCCGACTCCTGGGCCAGCATCAGCTTCTCGCGGACGGCGTGCGGCGCCAGCACCCAGCCGACCCGGAAGCCGGGCGCGAAGGTCTTGGAGAACGACCCGAGGTAGACCACGTGCTTGTCGTTGAGCGAGCGCATCGCCGGCAGCGGGTCCGCGTCGAAGCCGAGCAGGCCGTACGGATTGTCCTCGACCACCAGCAGGTCCGCCCGCTCGGCGACTGCGAGGATCTCGGTGCGGCGCTCCAGGGTCTGCGTGACGCCGGCCGGGTTCTGGAAGTTGGGGATGGTGTAGAGGAACTTGACCGTCCGCCCGGCGCGGCGCAGCGTGGTGATCGCGGCGCTGAGCGCGGACGGGACCAGCCCGTACGCGTCCATGGCGACGTGCACGACGTCGCACTGGTAGGAGGAGAAGACGCCCAGCGCACCGACGTAGCTGGGTGCCTCGACCAGCACCACGTCGCCCGGGTCGCAGAAGATCCGGGTGGTCAGGTCCAGCCCCTGCTGGGAGCCGACGGTGACGGTGATGTCGTCGGGGTGGGCGTCGATGCCCTCCAGCTTCATCACCTCGCAGATGGCGTCGCGGATCATCGGCTCGCCCTGGCCGGAGCCGTACTGCATGGCCCGGCGGCCGTCAGTCAGCACCAGCTGCTCGAGGGTGCTGCCGACGATGTCCAGGGGGAGGTCGGCGATGTTGGGCATCCCGCCGGCCAGCGAGACCACCTCGGGGCGGTTGGCGACGGCGAACAGGGCACGGATGGCCGACGCGGTCATCCGGTGCGTGCGCGCGGCGTACCGGTCGACGTAATGGTCCAGCCGGGTGTCCCGGCGGGTTGAACGCACGTCCGGGGGGTTCGAGGGGTGTCGCCCCCCCTCGCCGATGTCACGGCCCAGCAACTCGCTCACCCTCCAAGGGTGCCTCATCGCCCTGCGGCGTGTCTTCTCAGCTCGATCGCCTGATCACGCCGGACGGTTCGAGGGGGTCGCGCCCTCGCAGGGACACTGTGCACCTGGCTGGGTTGCGACTTACCATGACTGCATGGCGCGGACGTCCGTCGAGCTGGCCCGGCCTGTGCGCTGGTCGCTGTGGCTGGGCGCCGGGGTCGTCTGCGGGCTGAGCCTCGGGTTCGCGATCGGACTGGCCAAGCCGCGGATGCGGAACTAGCAGGGGGCAGGCGCGCTGATGGCATCACGACGACTGCGCCCGATGACCGCGGCCGACCTGCCGTCGCTGCCGGAGCCGTGTGCCCGCTGCACCTTCTGGGAGTCGAGCCTCACCGACCTGGCCGCGCCCGCCGACCACCTCGACCGGCCGCGGATCAAGGCCGACTGGGCCGAGGCGGTGACCCGGCACTGGGGTCACTGCGGCGTGCTGGCCCTGCACGAGGACGCCGTGATCGGATACCTGTGCATGGCGCCCGCCCGCTTCGTGCCGCGGCTGGGCGCCTTCGCGACCACACCGGTTAGTGCCGACGCGGCGGTCCTCCTGTCCGGGCGGGTGGTGGAGGAGTGGCGCGGCAAGGGCCTCGGCAAGCAGCTGGTGCAGTCGGCGGCCGGGCTGGCGGCGCGGCGGGACATCCGGGCGCTGGAGGCCATCGGTACCTACACCGACGGGCCGTCCTGCATGCTGCCGACGGCCTTCCTCGAGGCGGTCGGGTTCTCGGTCGTCCGGCCGCACCCAGTCACCCCGCGGCTGCGGATGGACCTGCACTCCACCCTCCGCTGGCCCGACCTCGGGGCCGCCTGGCACCGGC
>CAXTVE010000310.1:0-4030 GCA_964247485.1 uncultured Propionibacteriaceae bacterium | reverse complement strand
ACCCGGGCCGTCCGGCAGAGCTGCTGCAGCACGGCGAACCGCCGTGGGTGGTTGAAGACCGCCAGCGCCGCGGCCCGGGCCAGCCGGACCGCGTAGGACCACCGTCGCTGCCGGGGCCAACCGGCGTGGGCGGCCCGCAGCCGGGCCAGCAGTCCCGGGTCGGCCACGGTGACCAGCGCCCCGCCGGCCGCGGTCGCGGTCTTGATCAGCCCGAAGCTGACCAGGGTGAGGTCGGCCCCGCTCGGCGCCAGGCTGTCGGGTCCGGTGAACGCCTGGGCGCCGTCCTCGACCAGCAGCAGCCCGTGCCGCCGGGTGAAGGCCAGCACCGGCGCCAGGTCGATGCGGCCGCCGAGCAGGTGGGCCACCAGCACTCCGCGCGTCCGGCTCGTCCGGGCGGCCTCCAGCCCGGCCAGCGACGGCGCCAGGGGGTCGAGGTCGAGGTCGACGGGCACCGCCCGGAGTCCGTGGGCCCGCAGGATCGTGACCATCCCCGGGTGGGTGATGCCGGACACCAGGACCTCGGTGCCGGGCGGCCAGTCGAGCACCCCGAGCAGCAGATCCCACGCCGAGCGGACCGACAGGCCCACCAGTCCCCGGTCGGCGAGCCCGACGTGACTCAGCAGGGCTGCCTCCGCCCGATCGGTCCCCGGCGGGGCCAGGGTCGCCCGCAGCCCGAACCAGAGGTCACCTGCAGCGATGTCCAGGCGGTGCCGGGGGTACATGCTCAGGCCAGCGGCGCCACGTCGGCCAGCGCCTCCCGCGACGGCCAGGCGGCGGCCGCCGGCCGGAGCCCGGCGTAGCCGTGCTTCTCGCGCGCGGCCCACGCCCCGAGGACGCCCGCCACGAGGGTGGGGTTGTGCACCCGGCCGTCCAACACCGCCGCCACCAGCTCGTCCAGGCCGGCCCACACGATGTCCATGTGCGCCTCCTCGCCGGCGCGCAGAAAGCCCTCCGGGGCGTCGGCGGGGCTGAGGTCGCGGGCCAGGAAGATCCGCAGCGTCTCGTTGATGATGCCCGGGGTGCTGAACAGGTCGACCAGCACGTGCCAGGTCCCGGCCGCGAGCCCGGCCTCCTCGGCCAGCTCGCGCTGCGCGGCGGTCAGGTAGTCCTCGCCGTCGACGTCCAGCAGCCCGGCCGGGGGCTCGACGAGCCGGTGGCGTACGGGGTGCCGGTACTGCCGCACCAGCGCGACCCGGTCCTGCTCGTCGAGCGCGATCACCCCGACCGCCCCGGGGTGGCGCACGTACTCCCGGCTGATCGTCTCCCCGTCCGGCGTCCGCACCTCGTCCGCCACGAAGCGGCCGATGTGACCCTCGGCGAGCACGGTCGACGACTCGACCGGCCAGGCCAGCGGGTGGTCGGCGATCTCGGCGCCGGAGATGAGGATCATCGCGCCATTGTCAGCGACGGTCGGCCCCCACGGGAAGCCGGGTGGCCAGCCGGCGGTCCAGCGCCGCCTCGACCAGCCCGCTGAACAGCGGGTGCGGCCGGGTCGGGCGAGACTTGAGCTCCGGGTGGGCCTGGGTGGCCACGAAATACGGGTGGACCTCGGTGGGCAGCTCGATGAACTCGACCAGGGACGAGTCCGGCGACGTGCCGCTGATCACCAGCCCGGCCTCCTCCAGCTGTGCGCGGTAACCGTTGTTCACCTCGTAGCGGTGCCGGTGCCGCTCGCTGACCCGGGCCTGGCCGTAGCGCTTGGCCACGATCGATCCCGGCGTCAGCTCCGCCGGGTAGGAGCCGAGCCGCATGGACCCGCCGAGGTCGCCGGTCCCGGAGACGATGGCCACCTGCTCGGCCATGGTCGCGATCACCGGGTGCGGGGTGGACGGGTTGAACTCGCTCGAGTCCGCGCCCTCCAGTCCGGCCAGGTGCCGCGCCACCTCGATCACCATGCACTGCAGCCCCAGACACAGCCCGAGGATGGGGATGGCGCGCTCCCGGGCGTACCTGATCGCGCCGACCTTGCCCTCCACGCCGCGGATGCCGAACCCGCCGGGGATGACGATCCCGTCCACCTCGCCGAGCATCCGCGCCGCCCCCTCCGGCGTCGCGCAGTCGTCCGACGGCACCCAGCGGACGACCACCCGGGCGCGGTGGGCGAAGCCCCCGGCCCGCAAGGCCTCGGTGACCGAGAGATAGGCGTCGGGCAGATCGATGTACTTGCCGACCAGCCCGATCGTCACCTCCTCCTTGGGGTGGTGCACCCGGTCCAGCAGGTCGTTCCACGCCGTCCAGTCGACGTCGCGGAAGCGCAGGTCGAGCCGGCGCACCACGTAGGCGTCCAGGCCCCCGGCGTGCAGCATCTTGGGCAGGTCGTAGATGCTCGGCGCGTCCAGGTTCTCGACCACGGCCTCCTGGTCGACGTCGCACATCAGCGAGATCTTCCGCTTGACCGAGTCGGGGATGGGGCGGTCGGACCGGCAGACGATCGCGTCGGGCTGGATGCCGACCTGCCGCAGCGCGGCGACCGAGTGCTGGGTCGGCTTGGTCTTCAGCTCCCCGCTCGGCCCGATGTACGGCAGCAGCGAGACGTGCAGGAAGAACACGTTCTCCCGGCCGACGTCGTGCCGCACCTGCCGAGCCGCCTCGAGGAACGGCAGCGACTCGATGTCGCCGACGGTGCCGCCGATCTCGTGGATCACCACGTCGATGTCCGGACCACCCATGGCGAGCATGGAGTCCTTGATCTCGTTGGTGATGTGCGGGATGACCTGGACCGTGTCGCCCAGGTAGTCCCCGCGACGCTCCTTGGCGATGACCGAGGAGTAGACCTTGCCGGTGGTCACGTTGGCCTCGCCGGACAGGTCGACGTTGAGGAAGCGCTCGTAGTGGCCGACGTCGAGGTCGGTCTCCGCGCCGTCCTCGGTGACGAACACCTCCCCGTGCTGGAACGGGTTCATCGTGCCCGGGTCGACGTTGAGGTAGGGGTCCAGCTTCTGCATGGAGACGCTGAGCCCGCGGGCCACCAGCAGACTGCCCAGGCTGGAGGCAGTCAGGCCCTTGCCGAGCGAGGAGGCGACCCCGCCGGTCACGAACAGGTGCTTGGTGAGTCTGGTTCGAGGTCCCACGGGCCTCCAGCCTATCTCCCGGATCCGCGGCCGGGTGGCATCGCCGCCGAACAGCCGCCGAACTCGTTTCGGCACTAACAGCATGCTGCTACTTTCGGGACATGCGCATCGCCATCGTGGGGGCCGGGATCGGCGGCTTGGTCGCCGCGCACGCACTGGCCCGGGCCGGCGAGGACGTCGAGGTCTTCGACCGGGACCCCGAGGCCTCCGCGACGGGCGGTTACCGCCTGCACCTGAACGCCCGGGCCTGCGCCGTGCTGCGCCGCCGCGTGGCCCCCGACCTGTTCCAGGCGCTGCTGGCCAGCGCGGCCGGTCCGGCGGCGATGCGGCAGCTCGCCGTCACCGACCACCGGCTGCGGGTGCTCGGCCGGCACCGGGAGGACCCGGCGGCGGAACGGATGATGATCGGCCGGGTCCCGCTGCGGCGGCTCCTGGCGAGCGGGCTCGACGCGCCCCTGCACTTCGGCCGGCGCTACCTCGACCACGTCGTCCGGCCGGACGGGTGTGTCGAGGTCCGGTTCGCCGACGGAGAGTCCGTCACGGCGGACCTGCTGATCGGTGCGGACGGGGTCGGGTCGCGGGTGGCCGCCGCGCTGGCCGGCCGCCCGACGTCGGCCCCGGTCGGGCTGAGCGGAATCGCCGCCCGGACACCGATCGGCCCCGACCAGGCTGACCTGGTCCCCCGGCTGCTGCACGCAGGTCCGGCGCTGGCGCTCGGACCGGGCGGCACCGGCCTGTTCCTGAGCTACCACGACCCCGACCGGACCGCCGCGGTCGACCACACCACCTGCGAGGCCGTGCCGGCCGTCCGCGAGCCGGCCTCGGTGGTCTGGGGCGTGATCGCTCCGGACCAGCGGCTGCCCGCCGGCGTCCGCGACCTCGCGCCGGCCTCCCTGGTGCAGCTGGCGGACGGCTTGCTCGCCGGCTGGGCGCCGGGCGTTCGGGCCCTCGTCGAGAGC
>CAXTVE010000309.1:0-4031 GCA_964247485.1 uncultured Propionibacteriaceae bacterium | reverse complement strand
GACGAGTCCAAGGCCCGGGAGCTGATCCAGCTCGGGCAGGACACCCTCGACCGCTACGACGGGCACCTCTCCCGGCTGGCTGAGGGCGCGAAGACGAAGAAGGAGCTCGCGAAGCGGCTGCAGGAGTTCACGGGCATCGGGCCGACGGCGGCGAACATCTTCCTGCGGGAGATGGGACCGGTCTGGCGCAGCTGAGCGCCCCGGACCTGCCGCGCCTGAATCTGCGACGCGCGTTTCACCCTCTTGCGGCGTGTCGCGGCGTGTCGGGGTCACTGGCGTCGCGTTCTCAGGTGCTCCCCGGTGGCATCGGGACCGCGCCCCTCCCCGCGTACGGGTGTGGGCTGCCGCGCGACCGCCTGACTTCGCTACTCCAGTCGCGCCAACACGCCGCGACACGCCGGGGAGGACTGAAACGCGCGCAGGGAATCCAGGTGAGGGCCCTACGCAATGGGCGGAACCGTCCGATGCCTCGGGGGTGCGGTGCCACAATGAGGCCACTATGGTCCGCCGACCGCCGAGCCGGTCCTCCCTGCTGATCGCGGCCGCGCTGCTGGTGGCGCTGGTCGTCTGGACCTGGCTCACCTTCTTCGTCGCGCCGTTCCAGGCCCTCGACGCCCGCCTGGTCGCGCGGCCGCTGGACCCGCTGTCCCCCACCGCGCAGATCGCTTCGGCCCTCTCGCTGCTGACCTGGCCGGGGATCACCTACGTCGCCGTCGGCGGGATCGCGGTGTGGGCGTTCCAGCGCCGCCTCCGCCAGCTGTCGGTCGCGCTGGCCCTGATCATCGTCGCCACCTGGAGCGTCACGACGCTGCTCAAGCTGCTGCTGGCCCGGCCGCGGCCGGAGCAGGGCCTGGACCTGATCAGCGTCTCGGGCTACGCCTACCCGTCCGGGCACCTGAGCAGCATCGTGGCCGCCTGCATCGCGGTCGGGGCGACGTTCGCCGTCACCCGGCAGGGGGTCTGGGCCCGGCTGCGCTGGCTGGCCGGGGCCGGGGTGCTGGTGCTCGCGGTGGCCCTGGACCGGTGGATCATCGGCGCCCACTACGTCAGCGACATCGTCGGCGGGGCCCTGCTCGGGGCGTTCACCGCGACCGCCATGCTGTTGGCGACCGGGGTCAAGGTCCCGGTCCCGCACGAGCTGGTCACCGAGATCACCCGGAGCTTCGCCACCGAGCCGACGTCGCTGGAGCGGCGGCCGCGGGCCGCGGTGATCTACAACCCGACCAAGGTCACCGACTGGGTGACCTTCCGGCGGCACGTGGAGTACGAGCTGCGGACCCGCGGCTGGGACAGGGCGCTCTGGCTGGAGACCAGCACCGACGACCCGGGGCGGGCGATGACCGAGCAGGCCGTACGCGAGAACGTGGACCTGGTCCTCGGTGCCGGCGGGGACGGCACCATCCGGGTGATCTGCTCCGGGCTGGCCGGCACCGGGATCGCGTTCGGGCTGATCCCGGCGGGGACCGGCAACCTGCTGGCCCGCAACATCGGCATCCCGCTCGACGAGGCGGCGGCGCTGGACGTCGCCTTCGACGGGCTGGACAAGCAGGTCGACCTCGTCGCGCTGAGCGTCGACGACGGGCCTGAGGACCACTTCGCGGTGATGGCCGGCATCGGCATCGACGCCGTGATCATGGAGGGCACCGACCCCACCCTGAAGCGCGCGGTCGGCTCGGCGGCGTACTTCCTCTCCGCGGCGCAGAACGCCGGGCACCCGGCCCTGGCGGCGACGGTGCGAGTGGACGACGGGCCGCCGCTCAAGCGCCGGGCCCACGTGATCGTGATCGGCAACGTCGGGTTCCTGCAGGGCAAGATCCAGCTCATCCCGGACGCGCGGGCCGACGACGGGCTGCTGGACGTGCTGATCGCCTCGCCCCGCGGCGTACGGGACTGGGTGCGCATCGTCACCCAGGTGCTGACCCGGCGGAAGCGGACCGACCAGCAGGTCGACCGGCTGACCGGGCGCAAGGTGTCGATCCAGGTGGACGGGCGCGACCAGTTCCAGATGGACGGCGACACGGCCGGCGAGTGCAGCTCGATGACGGCGGAGGTGAAGCCCGGGGCGCTGCGGCTGCGGATCCCGCGGGAGTCCGTGCTGGCCCGGCCGACGACCAACGGGCTGGCCCCGGCCGCGGTCGCCGCGGAGATCGAGGCGTCGACCGCCGCAGCGGCCCCGGAGACGGCCCACCCCCTGACCAACGGGAGCAGCCGGGCCGGTGTACGGCGGCCGTGGCAGAAGCGACGGCAGCCAGTCAGCCCTTGAGGCGCTGCAGCCAGGTCTGGGCGGCGGCGTAGTCGGCGTTGGAGGTGCCGACCTGGATGACCGGCTGGGTCCCGTCGGCCCGGGCGTAGCTGCCCAGGAACACCACGTCGCCGCAGATCCGGTGCAGCCCCATCAGCGCCTCGGCCAGCCGGGCGTCGTCGACATGGCCCTCCGCGTCCACCGAGAAGCAGTAGTCGCCGAGGATGCGCTTGGTCGGCCGCGACTCGATCCGGCAGAGGTCGACACCCCGGCTGGCGAACTGCTCGAGGATCTCCAGCAGCGCGCCGGGATGGTTCTCCCGCATGAACAGCACCAGCGTGGTCTTGTCCGCCCCGGTCGGCGGGTTCATCAGGCCGGGCTGCGACACCAGCACGAACCGGGTGACCGCGTCGGCGTTGTCCGCGATGCCGTCGGCCACCGCGGTCAGCCCGTTCATCTCCCCGGCGACGGGCGAGCAGATGGCGGCGTCGAAGCGGGACTGCGGGTCGGCGACTTCAGCGGCCGCCCCGGCGGTCGACCCGCTCTCGGTGACCGCCGCGTCGGGCAGGTGCAGCGCCAGCCAGTCGCGGCACTGGGCAGCGGCGTGCGGGTGGGTGAGGACGCTGCGTACGCCGTCCAGCGTCGTGCCCGGCCGCGCGTAGAGGCCGAACTGCACCGGCAGCAGGACCTCGCGGGTGATCACCAGCGGGTCGCCGTAGGTCAGGTTGTCCAGGGTGGCCGACACGCCGCCCTCGACGGAGTTCTCGATCGGGACCAGCGCGGCGGCGATCTCCCCGTGCCGGACCGCCTGCAGCGCCTGCCCGACCGTGGCGTACGGGATGGGCTCGGGCCCGAGCGGCGGCAGCGTGAGCAGCGCCTGGTGGGCGAAGGTGCCGGCGGGCCCGAAGTAGCCGAACGTGTCGTTGCCGGTCGTCGGGGAATCAGGCATGGTCAGGGGCGATACACCGGGCACGGCTTGAGAATAAGCCCGCGGCGTATGCGCGGTGGCTCATTTGCGGGCCGTGATCGACCCGGCGGCCGCGTCGACGGCCCGGCGGACCGGGGCGGGGCTGTCGTTCGGGACCAGGCCCCACCAGAGGGCGTACCGGCCGCTGTGCAGCTGGAAGATCGCGATCCGCATGGCGTCGAACTCGGTGGGCAGGCCCTGGTACGCCAGGTGCAGCTCGGCGGTCACGACCCGGGCCCGGCCCGGCGGCGCCACGTCCGGCAGCGGTCGGTTCTTCGCCTTCTTGATGGCGACCTTGTCGAGGTCGTAGTAGGTCCGGAGGAGGGCACCGGCGGTGGTGGCCAGCCGCTCCCGGAGGTCCTGCCCGGTCGGTGCCTGCTCGGGCAGCAGGCCGAGACCGGCGCTGGCGGACCAGTCCCGGGTGTCGTCGTAGTCGGCGTGCACGATCTCGTCGCAGGTGAGCGCCGAGTCGAACAGGCCCGCCATCTTCTTCGGCCGGCTGTCGCAGCCGAACGGCTCGCCGGGCAGCACCAGGCGCAGCTCCTCGATCGACGCGGCCCGGGTCGCCGCGGCGTAGCTGATCGCCAGCGGCGCCTGGGTCGGGGGCGGCGGGGCGACGGCCGGGCCGGTCAGCGGGCGCTCGGCGGTCAAGGTGATGATCGAGCCGACGGCGACCAGTGCCAGCAGCACCGCGCCGACCAGGATCGCCACGGCGGCCGGCAGCCGGACGACGCGGTCCGCCGGGTCGGGTGGCGCGTACGCGGGGGAGCCGGCCTCGTTGTGCTCGGGCGTCGGCTGGGAGTCCGTCGGGGCCTCGTGAAG
>CAXTVE010000308.1:0-4041 GCA_964247485.1 uncultured Propionibacteriaceae bacterium | reverse complement strand
CCCCTGAAACCCCCCGACAAGCATGGTTCGACTCCAGAAGCGTCGACGACCCCTCTGGAACCCCCCGACACGCACGGTTTCGACGTGGTCTTCGCCGACCCGCCGTACGAGCTGGACACCCGGCAGCTGGAGGCCCAGCTGGCCGACCTGGCCGCGTACGACTGGCTGACGAGTTCCGCTCTGGTGCTGCTGGAGCGGTCCCGCCGTTCACCGGCCCCGGTCTGGCCGCCGCTGCTGACGGAGACCTGGTCCCGGGCCTACGGTGAGACCATCGTCTACTTCGGCGCCCGGTCCGAGGAGGGAGCCCAGCCATGACCCGCGCGGTGTGCCCGGGCTCGTTCGACCCGGTGACCCATGGGCATCTGGACATCATCGGGCGGACCGCCGCGCTCGCGGACGAGGTGGTGGTCGCGGTGGGCACCAACGTGGCCAAGCAGGGGCTGTTCACCGTGGAGGAGCGGGTCGCGCTGCTCGAGGGGGCGTGTGCGGGGTGGGACAACGTCTCGGTGACCACGTTCAGCGGGCTGCTGGTCGACTTCTGCACCGCCCGCCGGGTCGACCTGATCAGCAAGGGCGTACGGTCGGCGGACTTCGACTACGAGCTGCAGATGGCCCAGATGAACCGCCGGCTCACGGGTGTGGACACCATCCTGCTGCCGACCGACCCCCGGTGGTCCTACGTCTCGTCGTCCCTGGTCCGCGAGGTGGCCACGCTCGGCGGCGACGTGTCGGGGTTCCTGCCGCCCGCAGTGGCCGAGCAGACGGCGGCCCGCGTGCACGCGCGGCGGGAGGGGAGCGGGCGCTAGGCAACAGGCGCGTTACATTAGGTTGATCATCAGGAGGTGCGGATGGCTGATCGGGAGACGGCGGAGGAGAAGCTGGCGCTCCTGCGCGAGATGATCCTCAACGCCCGCGCCATGCCGATGTCCGCCTCGTGCGTGATCAACCGGGGCGACGTGCTGGCGGCGATCGACGACGTGATCGACAACCTGCCGGACGAGATCGCCGAGGCGCAGTCGCTGCTCGACCGCGCGGCGGGCAAGATCGCCGAGGGCGAGGCCGAGGCGGGGCGGATCCTCGCGGACGCCCGGGAGCACGCGGCGCAGCTGGCGCAGCACAGCGAGGTCGTCCGGGTCGCGAACGACCAGGCCGCCCAGCTGGTGGCCGACGCCGAGCAGGAGGCCGCTGCCCTGCGGCGGGAGACCGACGAGTTCATCGATGCCCGGATGGCGGGATTCGAGTCGGTGCTGCACAAGACCGCCAGCCAGGTCAAGACCGCGCGGCTCCGGCTGGCCGAACGCAGTGGCCTGGACGGCTTCGCCCCCGCCGACGCGCGCGCCCTGATCGAATAACCACCCGCCCGCCCGACGCCTCGGCGATCGGTCCTGCTCCCGGGTGATCCTCCGATTGGCCCGGCGTTGAGCCCGCCGGTAAGGTGGGAGGTTGGTTCCGTGCCGAACAGGCGGTGCTGGGCCGAGAAAGGAATCCGCGATGAGTGCGCCGCATCGGCGCTCGGGCCTGGTGCTCGACACCCATGAGCTCGGCCGACGCGCGGGTGCCCTGAAGGTCGTGCGGGAGACCGTCGAGGCACCCTCTGACCTCGGCATCGAGGTGATCGGCGTTCCCGAGGGCTCGCCGGTGGAGCTCGACCTGCGCCTGGAGTCGGTGGTCGAGGGCGTCCTCGTCACCGGCCTCGCGACCCTGGAGCTGCGCGGCGAGTGCGTGCGCTGCCTCGGCCCGGTGGGCGACCGGCTGGAGGTCGACCTGCAGGAGCTGTTCGTCTACCCCGGCCGCGAGCGAGAAGAGGAGGAGGAGGCCAGCCGCCTGCAGGGCGACCTGGCCGACCTGGAGCCTGTGCTCCGCGACGCGGTCGTCCTCGACCTGCCCTTCCAGCCGCTCTGCCGTCCCGACTGTGCCGGGCTGTGCCCCCAGTGCGGGGCCAACCAGAACGACGATCCCGGCCACGAGCACCCGGCCGACAACGATCCACGCTGGGATCTGCTGCGGCGGTTTGAGGGCGGGGACCGGCAAACTTACGATGTAACCAGCAGCTATCCATCGGACAACTGAGATCTGCGCCCCGCTCGGGGCGCCTGAGCAAGGAGAAGAGTCGTGGCCGTTCCCAAGAGGCGGATGTCGCGGAGCAACACCCGGCACCGCCGGTCCCAGTGGAAGACCACCCTCCCGGTGCTGGTCACCTGTGCGAACCCCGCGTGCCGGGCGAAGCACCTGCCGCATGTCGCCTGCCCCTCCTGCGGCCAGTACGGACCGCGCGCGGCCCGGCGGCAGGTGGTCTCGTCCTAATCAGGTCCGAGCCGATCGTTACCCGACTGCCGGCCGGCGACCTGCTGACCGAGCTCGGGATGAGTGTGGATCCCGAGCTGCTGGATCGCGCCCTGACCCACCGCTCGTACGCGTACGAGCGGGGCGGGTTGCCCACCAACGAGCGCCTGGAGTTCCTCGGCGACGCGGTGCTGGGGCTGGTGGTGACCGAGCACTTGTTCGTGTCCTACCCGGACCTGTCGGAGGGCCAGCTCGCCAAGCTGCGGGCCGCGGTGGTCAACTCCCGTGCCCTGGCCGACATCGCCCGCGACCTCGACCTCGGCGCGGTGATCCACCTCGGCCGCGGTGAGGAGAGCACGGGCGGCCGGGACAAGTCCTCGATCTTGGCCGACACCATGGAAGCGGTGATCGGGGCGGTGTTCCTGCAGCACGGCGTCGACGCGGCCCGTGGCTTCGTGCACCACCTGTTCGATGGCCTGATGGCCGACGTCGCCACCCGGGGCGCCGGCCTGGACTGGAAGACCAGCCTGCAGGAGATCGCTTCCATCGCCGGGCTGGGCGTGCCCGTCTACGAGGTGGTCGAGTCCGGGCCCGACCACGCCAAGTCCTTCTCGGCCATCGTGAAGATCGACCACCAGCCCTACGGTCCCGGCGCCGGCCGCAACAAGAAGGAAGCCGAGCAGAACGCTGCGGCCATCGCCTTCGCGGCCCTGAAGGGCTCCCGGGGCACCGGCCCCACCGCTCCCTGACCTCCGCGTGCCCGAGCTGCCCGAGGTCGAGGTGGTCCGGCGCGGTCTCGCCGCCGGCATCACCGGCCGCACGATCGCCGCTGTGCAGGTCCTGCATCCGCGGCCGGTCCGCCGCCATCTCCTCGGTGCCGACGACTTCGCCGCACAGCTGACCGGGCGGACCTTCACCGAGCCCCGCCGCCGCGGCAAGTACCTCTGGCTGCCCTTCTCCGACGGCGACGCGGTGCTTGCCCACCTCGGGATGAGCGGCCAGTTCCGGATCGACGCGGCCGACGCACCGCTGGCCCCGAACACCCGCGTGCTGGTCCGATTCGACGACGGCGACCCCGGGCTGCGCTTCGTCGACCAGCGGATGTTCGGCGGCCTGTCGCTGTCGCCCGGCGGCGCTGAGCTGCCGGGCGAGGTCGCCCACATCGGCCGTGACCCGTTCGACCCCGACTTCGACCTTGCAGCGGCGGTCGCGCGGCTGCGGGCCAAGCGCACCGGGATCAAGCGGGCCCTGCTGGACCAGACCCTGGTGTCCGGGATTGGCAACATCTACGCCGACGAGGCCCTGTGGGTCGCCCGGCTGCACTACGCCTGGCCGACCCAGGCGCTGACCCGGGCGCGGGCCGCCGGCGTGCTGACTGCCGCCGCGGAGGTGATGCGCGCCGCGCTCGGCCAGGGCGGCACGTCCTTCGACACCCTCTACGTGAACGTCAACGGCTCCAGCGGCTACTTCGACCGCTCGCTCGCCGCGTACGGGCAGGAGGGCCTGCCCTGCCCCCGCTGCGGCACCCCGATCCGCCGGGAGCCGTTCATGAACCGGTCCTCCTACCGGTGCCCCCGCTGCCAGCGCGCACCCCGTGTTCGACCGAAGGGGGGACGACCCCCCTTGCACCCCCCGCCGCGCGCACCATGACACCCGGGAGCGCGCGTCGTTCGATCGAAGGGGGGACGATCCCCCTTGCACCGCCCGCCGCGCGCACCATGACACCCGGGAGCGCGCGTCGTTCGATCGAAGGGGGGA
>CAXTVE010000307.1:0-4044 GCA_964247485.1 uncultured Propionibacteriaceae bacterium | reverse complement strand
AACTCCACGGCCGCGGCCAGACTGACGTGGCCGTCGCCCCGGTAGCCGGCGAGGGCGGCCCGGGTGCTGGTGGCGGCGTCCATCAGGTGCTCGACCGCGGGCCCGACCACGACCGCGCCCGGCCCGAACAGGTCGGCGAACCGGCTCACGACCGCCTCGGCCTGCCCGTCGGTGCTCAGCGCCGCCCCACCGAGCACGACCACCATCCGGTTGCCCTGCACCGCGCCCAGCATGTCCGCTCCGGCGATCACGGCGGTGTGCCGGATCGACTCCAGGGCCAGAGCCGGCTCCAGGTCCGGGGCGGGTCCGACCACCACGACCACGCTCGCGGTGGCGTGCCAGCCCAGGGTCGAGGCCCGGGACAGCACCGTGTCGTCGGTCTCGCCCCGCAGCACCGCGTCGACGACCAGCGCCTCCAGCCGCTCGTCCCACGCCCCGCGCAGCTCGGCGGCCCGCGCGTACACCTCGGCGGCCGAGAAGGCCACCTCGCGACTGAAGGCGACGATCGCCGCGTGCAGGAACGGCCGGTCGGCCTTCGGCATGACCTGGTCGATCTGGCTCTCCACCACGTCGATGGTGGTCCGGACCAGCTCCACGGTCTGGTAGAGCGAGATCCGCCGGGCCAGCTCGCGGGGCGCGGAACCGAAGACGTCGGCAGTGCTCGGCGGCCGCGGGTCGGGCTCGGCGAACCACTTGACGAAGCCGTCGATGCCGGCCTGCGCGACCAGGGTGATCCAGGAGCGGTGGTCGGCGTCCAGCCGCCGGAACCAGGAGTGCCGCGCCTCCATCTCCGCGGTCGCCGCCGTGGTCATCGCGCCGGTGGTGCCGGCGAGCCGCCGGGCGATCGACGCCCGAACCTTGGCCGACGGCAGCAGGGACTTGTTGATCCCCCGCGTGGTCGCGACCATAGGCTGACTGTAGGTCAACGTCTGGACAGGGGCGGCGCGCGTGATTGATCTTGACACTCGACCCCGACTGCACCGGGTGAGCCGGTGGTGAACCCCGTCACGGCGCTGCGCGAGATCGGCTTCTTGCTGGAGCGCTCGCGGGCCGACACGTTCCGCGTGCGGGCCTATCGCAGCGCAGCGGACGCCGTGGAGCGGATGGGCGAGGCGGAGCGGGCCGAGCGCACCCGGGCTGGTGACTGGGGCAAGGTGCCCGGGGTCGGGCCCAAGACCGCCCTGGTGATCAGTCAGGCGATGGCCGGGGAGGTGCCGGACTACCTGCAGCGGCTGCGCGAGGACAAGCAGCCCCTGGTCGCAGGCGGGCTGGGGATGCGGGCGGCCATGCGGGGCGACCTGCACGCCCACTCGACCTGGTCCGACGGCGGCAGCCCGCTGGAGGAGATGATGGCGACGGCCCGCGACCTCGGGCACGAGTACTGCGCCATCACCGATCACTCGCCGCGGCTCAAGGTCGCCCGCGGCCTGAGTGCGGAGCGGCTGCGCGAGCAGATCGCCGTGGTCGATGCCCTGAACGCCGAGATGGCGCCGTTCCGCTGCCTGCAGGGCATCGAGGTGGACATCCTGGAGGACGGCGGCCTGGACCAGTCCGACGAGCTGCTGGGCCGGATGGACGTGGTGGTGGCCAGTGTGCACTCCAAGCTGCGCTCGGACTCCGAGACCATGACCCACCGGATGGTGCGGGGCATCGCGCATCGCCGGACCAACGTCCTGGGGCACTGCACAGGACGGCTGATCGAGGGGGAGCGGGGCACCCGGCCGCCGTCCACCTTCGACGCCGAGGTGGTCTTCGAGGCCTGCCGGACCCTGGACGTGGCGGTGGAGATCAACTCCCGGCCGGAACGGCGCGACCCGCCCGACGAGCTGCTGCAGCTGGCCATCGACATGGGCTGCCTGTTCTCCATCGACACCGACGCGCACGCACCGGGGCAGCTGGAGTTCCAGATCTACGGCTGCGAGCGGGCGGAGTCGCTCGGGCTCGACCCGGAGCGGGTCGTCAACACCTGGCCGGTGGAGCGGCTGCTCGAGTGGTGCGGCGCCAAGGCGTGAGTCAGGAGCGCCGGATGGACCGCTCGAGGTAGCCGGCCACCTCGGTGCGGGCGCCGGGACTCAGCCGTCGGGCGGCGTCCGGGACCAGGGCGACCAGGGTGACGAAGTCCCAGAAGCCGATCCAGGCCCCGGCGTTGAGCCGGATGTCCTCGGCGCCGATCCGCAGCAGCAGGAAGTCACCGTCGGCGTCGATGTCGACCGCGGCCCAGCCGACGTCGACGACCTGGTCATCCGGGGTGCGACCCCGGACGCCGGCGGCGTCGGCGGTGAGCCGGGTCCGCAGCATGGGCAGCGACAACCGGGCGAAGAACCAGCCCAGCAGCAGCAGGGACAGGCACAGGACCGCCATCACCCAGCGGCCCGCGAGAAGGTTGCTGACGGGGATGACGACGCCGAGGGTCAGCAGGCCGAGGGCCAGCACCCCGTAGCCCACGCCCGGGCCGCGAAGGAGGTGCAGCTCGGCCGCCGGCTGCCCGCCTGCCGCCACGACCCCGTGCACCATGCCCCGATTGTCCTGCCCCGGCGGAACGGCCGCACTGGTATCAGCCGTAATGCCGGCGTAACGCCCCGCCGCGTGAGCCTGCTCACCCCGGCTGGCCCGCAGGGCCGGCGACCCGCGTACGAGGGGGTGTGTGACCAGCCTCACCATGAGTCCGGTGGATTCCAGGTTTAATACCAGTAGTGCTACTGGCTTAACCTGTGGCTCTCGAAACCTGCGGCCGGAAGGAGGAGCCATGACGACGGTCGTGCCGGTGTTCTTCCTCTCCGACAGCACCGGGATCAGCGCCGAGACGATGGGCAACGCACTGCTGATCCAGTTCCCCGAGCTGCGCTTCGAGCGCCGACTGATCCCCTTCATCTCCTCGGTCGAGGAGGCCCGCAAGGTGGTGGCGATCCTGGACGAGGCGGCCCGCGGGCCGGTCACCCCGCTGGCCTTCTCCACCACGGCGCTGACCGAGATCCGGGAGGAGCTGCACCGCTCGGTCTGCCCGCTGATCGACTTCTTCGACCTGCACATCTCCCGGGTCGAGGCCATCCTCGGCGTCCCCGGGATGCGGGTGGCGGCCCGGCTGCACGGGATGGGCGACGTGCAGCGCTACAACCAGCGGATGTCGGCTGTCGAGTACGCCATCGAGCACGATGACGGGCAGAGCATGCGGGCCCTGGACAAGGCCGACGTGATCCTGCTCGGCCCGTCCCGGTGCGGCAAGACGCCGACCACGATGTACCTCGCCCTACAGCACGGCGTCTCGGTGGCCAACTACCCGCTGGTCGAGGAGGACTTCGAGACCGGTGACCTGCCGCGCCCCGTGAGCGCCCTGAGGGACCGCTGCTTCGGGCTCACCACCACACCGGCCCGGCTCAGCGACGTCCGCCAGCAGCGCCGGCCCAACTCCCGCTACGCCTCGCTGGAGCAGTGCACGTTCGAGCTGCGCCAGGCCGAGGCGCTCTACCGCACCCACCGCATCCCGGCCGTCAACTCCGCGACCCGCTCGGTCGAGGAGATGTCGACCGTCATCCTGCAGCAGCTGACCCCTCATCACCGAGCGAGGGGGACGACCCCGTTGACGCCCGTTGAGCGCCCAGTTGATTGAGCAAGGGGACGACCCCTTGGACTCCCGACCAGCACACAGGAGGCCCAGATGAGCAACGTCCGTTGGTTCGCCGACCTCGGTCTGACCGATCTCGAGGAGGTCGGCGGCAAGAACGCGTCGTTGGGGGAGATGATCGCCAACCTGTCCTCGGCCGGGGTGCGGGTGCCGGACGGCTTCGCCACCACGGCGGAGGCCTACCGCCGCTTCCTCGGCGAGACCGGGCTGGCCGACCGGATCAACGCGGAGCTGTCCGGTCTGGACACCGACGACGTGCGACGGCTGGCCGAGGTCGGGCAGCACATCCGGGCGACGGTGCTCGAGCAGCCGTTCCCGGCCGACCTGGAGGCCGACATCCGGGCCGCGTACGCCTCGTTGGCCGGCGACGACGCCGAGCTGTCCTTCGCCGTGCGGTCCTCGGCGACGGCGGAGGACCTCCC
>CAXTVE010000306.1:0-4053 GCA_964247485.1 uncultured Propionibacteriaceae bacterium | reverse complement strand
GGTCAGCCGCTCCGCGGTCACCTCCGGCAGGACGCCCTCCAGGGCGCCGACCCGGCCGGCCAGCCGGCGCAGCCGGCGTACGTGTTCGTCGCTCGTGACCTGGTCGACCTCGCCCGCCTCGACCAGCCGCAGCAGCCGAGCGCCCCCCGGGCCGTCCGGCCCGGGCATCACCAGGGCGAGCCCGCCCTCGGCCGACGGGCCGGTGGTCTTGGTCGCGCTCCAGTCCGACATCAGCAGGCCGTCCCAGGCCCACTCGCTCTTCAGGATGACGTTGTTGAGCTCGTCCTGCTCGGTGGCGGCCACCCCGTTGACGTCGTTGTAGGCGGCCATCAGCGTCCACGGGTGGGCGTCGTCGACGCAGATCTCGAAGGGCAGCAGGTAGAGCTCGCGCAGGGCCGCATCGGGGATCTGCGCGTTGACGTGGCGCCGGTCGGTCTCGGACTCGTTGCCGAGGTAGTGCTTGACGCAGGCCGCCACGCCGTAGCGCTGCAGCCCACGGACGTAGGCCGCCGCCAGCCGGCCGGTGAGCAGCGGGTCCTCGGAGTAGCACTCGAAGAGCCGGCCGTTCAGCGGGGTGCGGTGCAGGTTGACGGTGGGCGCCAGCACCACGTGGACGCCCTGGCTGAGGGCCTCCCCGGCCAGCAGCTCCCCGGCGCGCTGGGCGGCGGTCTCGTCGAAGGACGCGGCGAGCAGGGTGGCGTTGGGCAGCAGCGCGACCTCGCGCCCGCCGACGAACTCGGTGCCGCGGACCCCGTTCGGGCCGTCGCTGAAGGTCATTGGCGCCAGCCCGATGCTGGGCTCGCCGTGCAGCGCGAACATCGACGCCCCGGTCAGCAGCGCGACCTTCGTCGGCAGGTCCAGCGTGGCGATGGCGCGGTCGAGCACATCCTCGGGAGCGGGCATGGGGCCACCCTGGCACACCCGAGTGACGGCCCCTCGCCTGGTTTCGCTGCGCGCGTTTCACCCTCCTCCGGCGTGTCGCGGCGTGTCGAGGCGGCGGGAGTAGCGAACTCAGGGCCGACCAGTCCTCAGTCCGCGGCGTAGACGAGCGGGGGTCTCACAGCCGGCGCCTGAAACCACTACGCCAGTGGGCGCGACACGCCGCGACGCGCCGATCAGGGGTGAAACGCGCGCAGCAGAGTCAGGCGCAACGGTCAGGGGCGCAGCAGGACGGGCCGGGGCGGAGGCCCGCGTACGGACCGGGTTTGAGTCGCCGCTGGGCACCGCGGTGAGCCCGGAGTTGGTCAGGGCCCTTAGTCTGTTCCCGTCCACGGGAGGCCTCAGCGGTTTACGATGTAAACCCCCTCGAGGGGCTGACGGGTGGGCGGCGGAAGGAGTGAGGGCCGCGGTGGTCAAGGTTCCGGATTTCGATGCGCTGTACGCCGCCGACCCCGATCCGTTCCAGGTCCGGTCCAGCTTCTACGAGCAGCGCAAGATCGGCTTGATCCTGAACTGCCTGACCAAACCCAAGTACGCGGCCGCCTGGGATCCCGCCTGCGGGGTCGGCGAGCTCGCCGCCCGGATCGCCGACCGGGCGGAGCGGGTCCTCGCCTCGGACGCCTCCGCCCAGGCTGTGCACCTGAGCCGGCGCCGCTGCAGCTCGATCGCGAACATCACGGTGCGGCAGCTGCCCCTGCCGCAGCGGCCGCCGCGCGACGACGACCCGTTCGACCTGATCGTGGTCAGCGAGTTCGTCTACTACCTGCCCGAGAAGGTCCGTCAGGACACCCTCGACCTGCTGCACTGGGCGTCCGCCGAGGGCGGTGAGCTCGTCGCGGTGCACTGGCGGCACCACCCGAAGGATGCCTACATCAGCGGCGAGAAGGTGCAGGAGGAGATCATCACCGGGCTGGAGCCGCGCGGCTGGCGGCACGTGGTGCAGCACGACGACGAGGACTTCATCATCGACGTGCTCGAGCGGCCCGGGCATCCCGAGCTCGCCGGCCGTCGGCAGCCCGAGGTCTAGGCCGACGCTCGCGGAGGCCAGCGTTTCCACCCGGGCCTCCCTCAGGCCTCCTGCCGGTCCTCGCCCGCCCGCCACCGCCGCAGCACGTGCGGCAACCCGGCGATCGCGGCCAGGACCGCCCCGGTGAGCACAGCGGCAACCACCGCGCTCCGCCGGTCGAGCACCACGTCGAAGATCAGCAGGACGACGCCGGTCAGCACCACGCCGACCCCGAGCAGGGTCAGCCGGAGCAGCACGTGGGCCACGGCGACGACGAGCTCCTTCCGGTGCTGGCGGAACAGCACCCGGTGCAGGTTCACCGGGGCCAGGCCCAGCGCGGTGGTGAGCACCGCCGCCGCCACCAGCGCGAGGTAGACCGTCTGCTGGAACTGGGTCAACTCGAGGAACCGGCTCTGGAACGCGATGGCCAGCAGGAAGCCGGTGAGGATCTGCGTCCCGGTCTGGGTGACCCGCAGCTCCTGCAGCATCTCGTTCCAGTTGCGGTCCATCCGCTCGTCGAGCGACTCGTCGCGACCGTCCGCCGGGTCGGCGTCACGCTCGGCGGACCGGCGTCCGGCAGAGCCCCCCGCCATGGTCAGTCGAAGACCAGCTCGATGCGGTCGAGCAGATCCTCCAGCGCGTCCTCGAACTCCGACCCGTGGCCGTCGGACTTGAGCTGCTCCTGCAGGCTCATCAGCCGCGGGTACTGCGACAGGTCGTTGGTCTCGAAGAACTCGATGTCGTCGTCGAGCTCGGTCTCGGCCCCGAGGTCCAGGGTGGCCGACTCGAGCAGCAGGTGCCCCAGCAGGAAGGTGGAGAACGCGCGGTAGATGCCGACCGACTTCGTGTCGGTGAAGCCGAAGCGCTGCAGCGAGGCCAGGAAGCCCTCCACCCAGCGCAGGCTGCGCAGCGGCGGGCGCAGCCAGGGCGCGGCCGGCGGTCGCGTGGCGACCAGCGGGAAGACCCGCGGGTGGGCGACCGCGATCGTGCGTACGCCGTGGGCCATCCGCTGCAGGTACTCCTGCCACGAGCCGGGGAGCTCCTCGGTCATCGTCTTCTGGTAGAGCTCGTTCATCACGTACTCCACGACCCCGTCGAGCAGCTGTTCGCGGCCGGGGATGTAGCGGTAGAGGGCCATCGCCTCCACCCCGAGCTCGCTACCGAGCCGGCGCATCGTCAGCCGATCGCGGCCCTCGGTGTCGATCAGCCGGACGGCCTCGCGCAGGATCTGGTCCCGGCCCAGCAGCCGTCGATTCGGTCCCGGACCGTTCCGGTCCCCCGCGCCCGGGACCAAGGTGGGGACGTCGTGGTCCAGGGCGCCTGTCGTGGAGCCGCTGACCGTGTCTCCGGCCACTTTCGTCACCCACTCTCCGGCGCGTGTCCAGAGCGTCAGCTTCGGTGAAGCGACCCGTCTGGAGGATGTTTACACCGTAAACCCTGTGACGATGGTGGGCCATGGCGTACCGCGCCTCATGTGTAGACACATGATCATAGTTCAGGTCCCAGGTCCGGGCCGGTGCCGCCGGGGCCACGAGCTCCGAAGTAGGTCTCGAGACCCGCCTCGAGCGCCAGGTCGAACAGCCGGCCGGCGAGGCCACGGAGGCCGGACCGAACGTTCACAACAACGGCGATGCGGCCGACTCGACGCCCTAACGTCCCTTGCGGAACGTCGCCCGCCAGCGGCGGGAGTCGGGGGCTGTCCGGATCTCCTCCACCGACTCGGCGCTGAGCCCGTCGACGGCGAACGCCTCGATCTCCGCACGGGTCAGCGGCCACGGTGGTCCGCCGCTGCTGTGGACGTCCTCGGCTGCCGCCAGCACCAGCAGCCGCCCGCCCGGCGCGACGAAACGGCGTACGCGGTCGGTGGCGTCGGCCCGGAGGGCCACCGGGAGCGCCTGCACGGTGTAGCTCTCCAGCACCAGGTCGTACGCGCCGGCCCAGTCGGTCGGCGCGTCCAACAGGTCCGCCACGACGAAGTCGACCGCGGAGCCGCCGAAGCGCTGGCGGGCCCCGGCCACGGCCGTCGGCGCGATGTCGAACCCGGTCACGGTCCAGCCGAGGCTCGCCAGGTGGGCGGCGTCCGACCCCGGCCCCGAGCCGACCACCAG
>CAXTVE010000305.1:0-4069 GCA_964247485.1 uncultured Propionibacteriaceae bacterium | reverse complement strand
CCGCCGGCTCGGGGCGCAGCTCGTGAACGCTCCGGGCGCGTGGAACTTCAGCGACCTGCACACCGCCGACCCGGCGGCGGCGGCCCGCTTCTACGGTCCGGCCTTCGGCTGGGAGATCGCCGACCAGGGGTGGTCGGTCTCGATCCGCGTCCCGGGCTACGGCGACCACCTCGAGGCGACGGTCGACCCGGACATCCGCACCCGCCAGGCGCACGCCCCCGAGGGCTTCGCCGACGTGATCGGCGCGATCGCCCCGCTGAACGGGACCGAGGCACCGCACTGGCACGTCACCTTCACGGTCGCGGACCGGGACGAGAGCATCGCGACCGCCGAACGGCTGGGGGCCACGGTGCTGGCCCGGCACGAGAACGACTGGGTCCGGGCGGCCACCGTCGCCGACCCGCAGGGCGCCGTGCTCACCCTCAGCCAGTTCGCCCCCGCCGAGTGGTGAACGGGTCCCCGGCACAGACCCCGTCGTCGTCCGTCGTGGTGGTCGGCCAGATCGCCCGCGACCAGCTGCTGGCCGCCGCCACCGTGCTCCGTCTCGACGCCCACGAGGCCGAGCTGCCGGCCGCCGGCCTCACGGTCGGCCAGCGGTGAGCGGCGACAGGTCGTTCCCGGTCGAGCCGTGGCGACTGCGGGAGGTGGGCCTCGACCCTGACCACCTGGCCCGCACCGAGTCGCTGTTCGCCCTGTCCAACGGCCACATCGGGGTCCGCGGCAACCTCGACGAGGCGGAGCCCAACGACCTGCCGGGCACCTACCTCAACTCCTTCTTCGAGGCCCACCGGGTGCACTACCCCGAGACCGGCTACGGCTGGCCGGAGTCGGGACAGAGCATCGTCAACGCGACCAACGGGAAGATCATCCGGCTGCTGGTGGACGACGAGCCGTTCGACGTCCGCTACGGCCGGCTGGTCCACCACGAGCGCACGCTGGACTTCCGCGCCGGCACGCTGGTCCGCGCCGTGGAGTGGGAGACCCCGGCGGGTCAGCGGGTCCGCATCCGCACCACCCGCCTGGTCTCGCTCAGCCAGCGCGCCGTCCTGGCCATCCGCTACGAGGTGGAGCCGGTCGACGGCAACGCCCGGGTGGTGCTGCAGTCCGAGCTGCTGGCCAACGAGCCGATGCCCACTCCGGCGGGGCATCCGGGCTCGACCGAGGCCGTCCCCCACGAGCTGATCGCCGAGGGGGCGAGCGTCGAGGGGCACCGGGCCTGCCTGCTGCACCGCACCGAGCACAGCGGCCTGCGGATGGCCGCGGCGATCGACCACGTCCTCGAGGCCGAGGAGGACCTCGACCCGGACCTGACGTACGACGACGACCGGGTCCGACTGACCGTGAGCACCAAGCTGGCGCCCGGTGAGCGGCTGACCCTGACCAAGTTCGTCGCCTACGGCTGGTCCCACCAGCGATCCGACGCCGCGCTCCGCGATCAGGTGGAGGCGGCGCTGACCGGCGCGGTCCGGACCGGCTGGGACGGCCTGGTCGCCAAGCAGCGCGAGCACCTCGATGATTTCTGGGCGCACGCCGATGTGCAGGTCGAGGGGGACGAGCGCGTCCAGCAGGGCGTCCGCTTCGGCCTGTTCCACCTGCTCCAGGCCAGCGCCCGGGCGGAGCAGCGGGCGATCTCGGCCAAGGGCCTGACCGGTACGGGATACGCCGGGCACGCCTTCTGGGAGACCGAGGCGTACGTCCTGCCGGTGCTCACCGCGACGGTGCCGTACGCGGCCGCCGACGCCCTGCGCTGGCGGTACGCCACGCTGGAGCTGGCCGGCACGTGGGCGCGGACCCTGCGGCTGCGCGGGGCGGCGTTCGCCTGGCGGACGATCCGCGGCGAGGAGTGCGGCGGCTACTGGCCGGCCGGTACGGCGGCCCTGCACGTCAACGCCGACATCGCCATCGCGGCGGCCCGGCAGGTGCGCTGGACGGGCGACGCCGACTTCGACCGCGAGATCGCGCTGCCGCTGCTGGTGCAGACCGCGCGGCTGTGGCACGACGTGGGCTACGTCGGCGCGGACGGGCAGTTCCACCTCGACGGGGTGACCGGGCCGGACGAGTACACCGCCCTGGTCGACGACAACACCTACACCAACCTGGCCGCGGCGGCGAACCTGCGCGAGGCCGCCGCGGCCGCCCGACGCTGGCCCGACCAGGCCGCCACCCTGAAGGTCGCCCCGGACGAGATCGCCGGCTGGACCGAGGCCGCGGCGCAGATGGCCGTCCCGTACGACGCGTCCGGCGCGATGCCGGAGTCGCACCGCGGCGCGAACCGGCAGGAGCGCTGGGACTTCGCCGCGACGGACCCGGAGAGCTACCCGCTCTACAAGCACGAGACCTACTTCGACCTGTACCGGAAGCAGGTGGCCAAGCAGGCCGACCTGGTGCTGGCCCTGCACTGGTTCGGGGACCGGTTCTCGGCGGCCGAACGGGCGGCCGCGTTCGCGTACGCGGAGGAGCTGACCGTACGCGACTCGTCGCTGTCGGCCTGCACGCAGGCTGTGCTGGCCGCCGAGACCGGTCACCTCGAGCTGGCCCACGCCTACCTCCGCGAGGCGGCCCTGATGGACCTGCAGGACCTCCGGGGCGACACCGAGGACGGGCTGCACATGGCCTCCCTCGCCGGCTCGTGGATCGCGCTGGTCTGCGGGTTCGGCGGGCTGCGCGACCACGGCGACCGGCTGCACTTCGCGCCACGGCTGCCGCCCGGCCTGGACCGGCTGGCGTTCGCCCTGCGCTGGCGCGGCTGCTGCGTCCGGGTGGAGGTGCGCAGCTCCCACGCCCGCTACGAGGTCGTCGACGGCGGGGACCCCGTGACGGTACTGCACCACGGCGAGGAGGTCACCCTGCGCCCCGGCGAGCCGGTCGAGCGCGACCTGCCGGAGCTGAAGCCGCTGACCGACCCGCCGCGGCAGCCGGTCGGGCGGGAACCGGAGCCGATCGACGGCTGACGGCGGGCGGCCCCGCGCGGACTCAGGACGAGACGGCGTACCGCAGGTAGACGAAGCCGCCGGCGAACCGGTGCTCGTCGAGCAGCTCGAGGTCCAGTCGGAGCCCGTTCGGCAGGAACCGGGTACCGCCACCCACCACCGCCGGGGCCAGGAACATCTGCACCTCGTCCACCAGCCCCGCCGCCAGGGCGGCCGCCGCGAGGTTCGGACCACCCACGCTCAGGTCCGCGTCGGCCTCCGCCTTCAGCCGCCGGACCTCTTCAGCATCGAACCGCCGCACGAGCCGGGTCCGGGCCGTCGCCGCCTCGTCGAGGGTGGCCGAGTAGACGATCTTGTCGGTGCCCAGCCAGAGCTGCGCGTACTCCCGTTCGACGGCCACCTGGTCCGGCTGGTCCAGGGCGGTCTCCCAGTACTGCAGGACCTGGTACATCCGCCGGCCGAGGAGGTAGGTGCCGATCGATCGGGTGAGGTCGTTGACGAACTGGTGCACCTCCTCATCGGGGGCCGCCCAGTCGAAGCCGCCGTCAGCGTCGCTGTGGTACCCGTCAAGGGAGATCGCGCCCGTGTAGATCAGCTTGGCCACCCGCCTATCCTGCCGGGTCCGAGAACGAAAGTGCGCGCGAATGGCTGGTCCGGCGCCGTCACGATCGACCGTTTGCGCGCAGTTGTTCCTTACCCGTCGTTGGCGCGACGCGTTCCCGTCGGCTACGCGCCGATCGTGACGACGACCTTGCCGACGGCCCCACCCTCGGCCCGCCGGTGGGCCTCGGCGACCTCCGCCATCGGATGCACGGTGTCGATGACCGGGGTCAGCCGCCCGGAGTCGACCAGGTCGACGAGCCGGGCCAGGTCCTCGGGGCGGGCCCGCGTGGCGACGAAGGTCGTGCCGGTCGCGGGTCCGTCCGTCCACCGGACGCGCCCCTTCAGCGAGCCCAGCAACGCCCCCGGCGAGATCACCCGGGTGGTGACCACCACGCCGCCGGGTCGCAGCAGGCCGCCGATCAGGAAGTAGAGCTGCCTCAGACCCATCAGGGCTAACACGTTCGCGGTGAAGACCAGGTACGGCTCCTGGGTCAGGCCGTAGATCGCCGGGATGGAGTCCAGCGCGAACAGCAGGT
>CAXTVE010000304.1:0-4089 GCA_964247485.1 uncultured Propionibacteriaceae bacterium | reverse complement strand
GCTGGCCAAGCGGATCGAGGCCGGCCTGTTCGCCGACGAGAAGATCAACGACGACCAGACCAAGGTGAGGGCCGCCCAGGTCGACGACTTCACCTGGATCGCCGAGGACGGCCGGCGGGCCAAGAACCACCTGCTCGAGGCCAACCTGCGGCTGGTGGTGTCACTGGCCAAGCGCTACACCGGCCGCGGCATGCTGTTCCTGGACCTGATCCAGGAGGGCAACCTGGGTCTGATCCGGGCGGTGGAGAAGTTCGACTACACCAAGGGCTACAAGTTCTCCACCTATGCGACCTGGTGGATCCGGCAGGCGATCACCCGGGCCATGGCCGACCAGGCCCGCACCATCCGCATCCCGGTGCACATGGTCGAGGTCATCAACAAGCTGGCCCGGGTGCAGCGCCAGATGCTGCAGGACCTGGGCCGGGAGCCCACGCCGGAGGAGCTGGCCCGCGAGCTGGACATGACGCCCGAGAAGGTCGTCGAGGTCCAGAAGTACGGCCGCGAGCCGATCTCGCTGCACACCCCGCTCGGGGAGGACGGCGACTCCGAGTTCGGCGACCTGATCGAGGACTCCGAGGCGGTCGTCCCGGCGGATGCGGTGAGTTTCACCCTCCTGCAGGAGCAGCTGCACGACGTGCTGGACACGCTCAGCGAGCGCGAGGCCGGGGTGGTCTCGATGCGCTTCGGCCTGACCGACGGGCAGCCCAAGACGTTGGACGAGATCGGCAAGGTCTACGGGGTGACCCGGGAGCGGATCCGGCAGATCGAGTCCAAGACCATGAGCAAGCTGCGGCACCCGTCGCGATCGCAGGTGCTGCGGGACTACCTGGACTGAACGGGCCCGAGCCTGTCGACGAACGCATCGGCAGGCTCCCGGCGCGTCACATCCGGGAGCAGAGACGCGAACGGCCCCCGGAGTCCGGGGGCCGTTCGAAAAACATGGAGGGCGGTCACGGTGGCGCCGCCGGTGCGGGCCCTACGAGATGCGCTCGCTCTCGTCGTGGATCTGCAGGGCGACCTGCTTGAGCTTGTCGGCGTGCTCCCGACTGTGGTGCGCGCAGAACAGCAGCTCGAAGCCGCTGGCCAAGGTGACGCGTACGTAGGCCTGAGCCCCGCAGCGATCACAGCGGTCCGCAGCGTTGAGGGCGGCACCTTCGATGACGGTAGTACTCATGGCTGGCCTCGCTTCCCGGCGATCGGATGATCCTGCCTTGCAGTAGACCTGCGCCCCATGGTGCGATGCTCAGGTTTCACGATCAGTCAACATCCAAGCTGGCTTCGATTGTTCCTCACGTGGGTCTCTTACCCGTGTCTGTCGTGTAACGAATCGTAGGCGACCTGTTCCAGGACACCAGGGGTACCGACTATTCGTGACCCGACACCACCCGGATTGGGAGCTCGGCGTACCGGGCCGGTCACGTCGCGGACGGTAGTCTCGGCCCGTGCCTGTCGCCAGCCCCGTCGCGGAGACCCGCGACTACGAGGCCAGGCACCTGCTGGTTCTGGAGGGCCTGGAGGCGGTCCGCAAGCGGCCGGCGATGTACATCGGCTCGACCGACACCCGCGGTCTGATGCACTGCCTGTGGGAGATCATCGACAACGCCGTGGACGAGGCGCTCGGCGGCTTCGGTCGTGAGATCGACATCACCCTGCAGGCCGACGGCGGCATCGCGGTGCGGGACCGGGGCCGGGGCATCCCGGTCGACCAGGAGCCGCGTACGGGCCTGTCGGGGGTGGAGGTGGTCTTCACCAAGCTGCACGCTGGCGGGAAGTTCGGCGCCGGGTCCTACAACGCGACCGGCGGGCTGCACGGCGTCGGTGCCTCGGTGGTCAACGCGCTGTCCAGCCGGCTCGACGTCGAGGTGGACCGCAACGGGGCGACGTACGCCATGGCGTTCCGCCGCGGCGTCCCCGGTACCTTCGACGGCCCCGGACCGACGGCCCGGTTCACTCCCGGCGGGTCGCTGGCGAAGGTCGGGCGGGCGGCGAAGGGTGCGACCGGCACCCGGATCGTCTACTGGCCGGACCGGCAGATCTTCCTGCGGGACGCACAGCTGTCCCTGAGCGACCTGCAGGACCGGGCCCGGCAGACCAGCTTCCTGGTGCCGGGACTCGCCCTGCACGTGGTCGACGCCCGGACCGGCGAGGTCACCGAGGAGACCTTCCGGCACGACGGCGGCATCTCCGAGTTCTGCGACTTCCTGGCCACCGACACCGCGATCACCGAGGTGGTGCGACTGCAGGGCCGCGACTCGTTCAACGAGACCGTGCCGATGCTCGACGACCACGGGCACATGGAGCCCACCGACGTGGACCGCGACCTCGACGTCGACATCGCGGTGCGCTGGGGCGCCGGCTACGACACCCGCGTGCAGTCCTACGTCAACATCATCGCCACGCCGAAGGGCGGCACCCACGTCGCCGGCTTCGAGCGGGCCCTGACGAAGACCTTCGGCACGGCCCTGCAGAGCACCCGGCTGCTCAAGACGGGCGAGGACATCGTGAAGGACGACGTGCTGGAGGGGATGACCGCCGTGGTCACCGTCCGGCTGGCCGAGCCGCAGTTCGAGGGCCAGACCAAGGAGGTGCTGGGCACCCCAGCGGTGGCCGGGCTGGTGCAGAAGGTCGTCGCGCGGGAGCTGGGCGGTTTCCTGGCCTCCACCACGGCGGCGCCCCGCAGCCAGGCCCGCGCGGTGCTGGAGAAGGTGGTCGGAGCGTCCCGGGCCCGGGTCGCCGCCCGGCAGCACCGGGAGGCGCAGCGGCGCAAGAACGCCCTGGAGTCCTCCACGCTGCCGGCCAAGCTGTCGGACTGCCGGACCAACGACGACCGCTCCGAGCTGTTCATCGTCGAGGGCCAGTCAGCGCTGGGCACCGCCAAGGCCGCGCGGGACTCCGACTTCCAGGCCCTGCTGCCGATCCGGGGCAAGATCCTCAACGTGCAGAAGGCCTCGGTCGGCGACATGCTGAAGAACGCCGAGTGCGCCTCGATCATCCAGGTCGTCGGGGCGGGCTCCGGACGCACCTTCGACCTCGACGCGGTGCGCTACGGCAAGATCATCTTCATGGCCGACGCCGACTCCGACGGCGCGCACATCCGCTGCCTGCTGGCCACCCTGTTCTTCCGCTACATGCGGCCGCTGGTCGATGCCGGGCGGGTCTTCACCGCAGTGCCGCCGCTGCACCGCTTCGAGCTGACCAACGCGCGCAAGGGCCAGGAGAAGTTCATCTACACCTACACCGATGCGGAGTACCAGCGGAAGGCCGCCGAGCTGACCAAACGCGGGCTCAACTTCAAGGAGCCCCAGCGCTACAAGGGGCTGGGGGAGATGGACGCCGACCAGCTGGCCGAGACGACCATGAACCCCCGGCACCGCACCCTGCGCCGGATGACGGTGGACGACGGTCTGATCGCCGACACCACCTTCGAGATGTTGATGGGCAACGACGTCGGACCGCGCAAGACCTTCATCGTCGACGGCGCCTACGCCCTGGACGCCGCGGCCATCGACGTCTGACACCAGCGCCCGCGGGGAGTGACCACGGCGGCGGGGTGGAGCGCCGCCTCCGAGTGGACAGGCCTAGATCAACTGGGTGAGCACGCCGGAGTCGACGTCGTAGGTGAACCCGCCGACCAGCGCGCGGCCGGTGATGTGCGGGTGGCCCCGCAGCAGGGCGACGTCCTCGGCCATTCGGGTGGCCTGGTCGGGTGAGGCGCCGATCCGCAGGTCGGACAGGTCTTCGCCGGTCTCGGCCCTCACCCGGTCCCGGATGTCGGAGTCCTCCCCGCTCGCCATGGCGCAGCGGGTGTGCGGCACGACCAGGATCCGGTCGACGCCGAGCAGGTGCACGCTGAGGATGCAGCCGACCAGGGCGTCCGGGGTGACCCGGCCGCCCGGCGTCCGGATGATCTTGGCGTCGCCCACCTTCAGCCCAACCATCTCCAGCGGCTCGATCCGGGAGTCCATGCACGTCACCATGGCCACCCCGGCGTGCGCGATGCCGTCGAAGCCGGCGTGGGAGAAGGCGGTCTGGTAGGCACGGTTGCCGCGCAGCAGGTCGGCGAAGTCGTCCGGGGGCACGGTACTCACC
>CAXTVE010000303.1:0-4146 GCA_964247485.1 uncultured Propionibacteriaceae bacterium | reverse complement strand
GCGCGGCCCGCGCGCGGCGGCGCCGCCCGCGCCGGGTCAGCGCCCCCCCCGCGGGCGCGGCCCCGGCCGGAACGGCTCGGATCGGCCGTGGGCGTCGGTGTCACCTTGCTCGGCGTGGCCGACGGCTTCTGCGTGGCCGCCGGCGTCGGGGCGTCGCCCCCCACGGCTTCCGGCGCCAGCCAGAGCGGGGTGTTGGGGGTGGTCCCGACCGGGTCCACCACCCGCCACGCCGCGACGGCGGTGCCCAGGCCGGCACCGGCGGCGATGATCACCAGGGCCAGGCCGAGCATCCGGAGCGCGCGGGCCGGACGGCGTACGGGTGGACGGTTCTCACCGGCGGCCCAGATCAGGGTGCGGCCACGGACATCGGGCTGGTCGATCGGCGACATACCGCCATCGTCCCGCCCCGGCCGCGCGAACCCAATCGTCCAATGGTCCTAGTACCCCCACCACCCCGGGCGCTCAGCGCTCGGGGCGGTGCCGCTGCGCCCAGAGCGCGGCCTGCGTACGGTCGCTCACCCCGAGCCGGGAGTAGACGCTGGTCAGGTGGGCCTTGACGGTCCGCTCGCTGATGCCCAGCCGCCGCGCGATCAGCTTGTTGGGCAGGCCCTCGCCGACCATCCGCAGCACCTGCTCCTCGCGGTCGGTGAGTGGCGAGTCCCGGGTGGGCGGGGCCGACCGGCGGTGGGTGAGCAGGGTCCGCGCCGCCTTCGGGTCGAGCGGCGAACCACCGCTCACCACCTCGCGGATGCCGGAGATGATCACCTCCGGCTCGCTGTGCTTGAGCAGGTAACCCTCCGCCCCGGCCTCCAGCGCGTCGGTGATCCAGCGCTGCTCCGAGAACGAGGTGAGCACGAGGACGTGCACCTCCGGGTGGGCCTGAAGCACCTGCGCCGTCGCCTCGACGCCGTCCACGTCGGGCATCGACAGGTCCATCAGCACCACGTCCGGCCGGTGCTCGGCGGCCAACCGGACGGCCTCGGCCCCGCCGGCGGCCTCCGCCACCACCTGGATGTCGGTGGTCGTGGCCAGCAGCGCCGCCAGACCGCGGCGTACGACGGCGTGATCGTCGACCAGCAGCACCGAGATCACGACACCGGCACCCTGATCTCGGCCCGGGTGCCCTGCCCGGGCGCGGAGTGCACGGTCAGCGTCCCACCCGACTCACTGACCAGATCGCCGAGGGTGCGCAGCCCGAGGTGCCCGTCAGCCATCCGCTGCTGCAGGTCGGTCGTCTCGAAGCCGCGGCCGTCGTCGTCGACCACGAGCGTCGCGTTGCTCCCGTCGTACGTCGCCCGCAGCGAGACCTCGCGGGCGTCACTGTGGGCGGCCACGTTCCGCAGGATTTCGCTCGCGCAGCGGAAGAGCACCGACGACGCGCCGATCGGCAGCTCCGCCGTGCCCAGCACATCCAGGTCGACGGTCAGCCCGGTCCGTTCCAGCCCGTCGGCCAGGTCGGCCAGCGCAGCCGGCAGCCCCTCCTCACCGAGGTTCGGCGGGTAGATCTCGACCAACAGCGAGCGCAGCTCGCCGATGCTGGTCCGCAGCCGGGTGGAGGTCTGGCGGACCAGCTCCGCATCCCGGTCCGGATCGGGACCGCTGAGCCGGGCGGCGTCCAGCGCGTAGGTCATCCCGGTGAGCTCCTGGACGACCCCGTCGTGCAGATCGGCGGCGATGCGCCGGCGCTCGGTGTCGGAGGCGTCGACGGCGTGCTGGAGCAGGCGCTGCCGGTCCTGCTGTTGGCGCTGCAGCCGGCGGGCCAGGGACCAGGCGAACGGGATCTGGATCAGCTGCAGCACCAGCAGCCCACCGAGCGTCGCCGGCGCGTAGCGCCGCCACTGGGCCTGGCCGGCCTGGGCAACGGCGTCGTAGCGGAAGTAGGCCTCGAACAGCACCGGCTCGCCGGTCGTCGAGGCCACCCCGACATAGACCTCGAGCAGCTTCTCGAACGGGCGCTCGAACTCGTTCTCCGGGGCCGACAGGTCGCTGATCTCGGAGTCGGTCCGGCGGTCGCGCAGCGCTTCCTGCTCGTCCTCGCCGAGCGGGAAGGTCCGGCCGATCAGCCGGGACTCGTCGGAGTAGACGACGCGGCCGTCGGAGCTCCAGATCTTGACCCGGACCAGTGATCCCTGCAGGACGTACCGCTGCATCGCGTCGTTGAAGGCGGTCAGGGCCTCCGGGTCACCGGCCAGCACGGCCGGGGAGAGCTGCGGCTCCGCAATGCCGCGGGCCGTCACCCACGCGACCTGCCGGGCCGACTCGACCGCCTGCTGGGTGCCGGCCTCCCGGGCCAAGAGGGCGATCACCGTGGCCAGCGCGGCCATCACCAGCAGCCCGGCGAGGGTGAACCGGAACAGCAGGGCGCGGACCGAGACGGGCCGGCCGCGCGGGTCCGCGGAACGGCTCGGGCTCATGTCGGGATCGTATGCCGCCCATCCGGGCATCCGAATCGTACGAGGGTGCTAGCCCGAAGGTCCGATGGTGCGCGGCCCCTCGGGCCACGCAGGGTGGTTGGCATGAGCAGCACCAGCCTGGCCCGCGTCGTCGGGGCCCCCGCCCGGCGGGAGGCCCCGGCGCTGGCGGCCTCGTGCGCCCTGTCGGTGCTGCTCACGGCGAGCGCCCTCGCCCGGCCGTGGCCCCTGGCCCTGGCCATCGACCACGCCATCGACGAGCGTACGCTCCCCAACGACCTGCCGACGGGGTCGCCGGAGCTGCTGCTGGTCGCGGCCGGGGTGGCCACCGTGCTGCTCAGCGGCACCGCCGGACTGCTGGACATGGCCGCCACCCGCTCCGGCGAGCGGGCCGCCGAACGGATCGGCGCGCGGCTGCGGGAGGACCTGTTCGCCCGCAGCATGACCCTGTCTCTGCGCTGGCACGCCGGCGTACGCAGTGGGGAGCTGGTCTCCCGCCTGACCTCCGACGTGGGCCGGGTGCTCGACGCCGTGGTCGCGGTCACGGCGACCCTGGTCCCGGACGTGCTGGCGGTCGTCGGCGTGCTGGCGCTGCTGCTGGTCCTCGACCCCTGGCTCGCGCTGCTCGGTCTGGCGGTCATCCCGGTGCTGGCTGCGCTGTCGGTCCAGCAGCGGCGCCGCGTACGCACCAGTCAGCGGGACGCGCGGGCGGCGGCCGGCCGGCTGAACGGCACGGCGACCGACCTGGTCCGCAACGTGCTCGCCGTCCAGGCGTTCGGTCGCCTCGACCGGGCCGGCGCCGAGTTCGCCGACCGCAACCGGCGCGTTCTCGACGCCGAGCTGCACGCGGTCGAGGTCGAGGTGCGCTGGACCCCGCGCAGCGACCTGGTGCTGGCGATCGGCACCGCCCTGGTCCTGGTCGCCGGCGGTTTCCAGGTCCGGGACGGACTCGAGACCACCGGCCAGCTGCTCGTGGTGATCGCCTACCTGCGGGAGCTGTACGCCCCGGTGCGCGGTCTCACCCGGCTGTCCGCTCTGCTGGCCAAGGCCGGCGCGAGCGCCGACCGGATCGACGAGGTGCTCACGGCCGGCGAGGTGGTACCCGAGGCACCGGACGCGGTCAGGGTCCCGCCGCCGAGCGGGCGGGTCGCCTTCCGCCAGGTCACGTTCGGCTACGACTCGGCCCGGCCGGTGCTGCGGGACCTCGATCTCGACGTCAGCCCCGGCGAGACGGTGTGCCTCTTCGGGCCGAGCGGGATCGGCAAGAGCACCGCGCTGCTGCTCCTGCTCCGGCTCTACGACGTCGACGCCGGTGCGGTCATGGTCGACGGGGTCGATGTCCGCCACTACTCCCTCGGCGCGTTGCGTGAGGCGATCGCGTACGTGCCCCAGGACCCGTGGCTGTTCGACGCCACCCTTGCGCAGAACGTGGCCTTCGGGTCGCGGTACGCCACCCGCGCCGCGGTCGCGGACGCCTGCCGGGCCGCCCTGGTCACCGAGTTCACCGACCGGCTGCCGCTCGGCCTGGACACCCAGCTGGGCGAGGGGGCCGTGCGGTTGTCCGGCGGTCAGCGCCGCCGGGTCGCGCTGGCCCGGGCGATGGTGTCCCCGGCGCGGCTGCTGCTGCTCGACGAGCCGACCGCGGCGCTGGGCGTCGCCTCGGCCGCCGGCGGGCTGGCGGCTATCGCGGCCGCCCCCCGCGGCCGGGCGCCGGGGGTGGTGCCCCCTGCTCCTG
>CAXTVE010000302.1:0-4150 GCA_964247485.1 uncultured Propionibacteriaceae bacterium | reverse complement strand
CCCCCCCCCCCGGCCCCCCCACAACTCGGAGGGAATCCGGCCACTTAGCCTGTCCTTACCGCTGTGCATACGTATAACATCCTGCTCAGTCGCCCCCAGTCTCAGAGATTCAGGAGAAGTTGATGCGCAATCGACCCAGCTCACGGGTGCTCCTCAGCCTGGGCGCCGTCGCCGCCAGCCTGGCCCTGGTGGCCTGTGGCGCCGGCTCCCGCACCGGAGCGCAGACGGCCACCCAGGTGGCCTGCGACTTCGAGAACCCGGCCGAAGCGACCACGGTCAACGTGCTGGCCTACAACTCCTCGGCAGTCGACCCGTTCACCAACACGATGGTGAAGAGCTGCACCCGCGACAACGTGACGGTGAAGCACGACCCGATCGACTTCCCCGGCCAGGTGCAGAAGACCACGGCCACGCTGGCCGGCGACAGCGGGACCTACGACGTCATCGAGACCTACGGCTTCATCATCGGACCGAACGCCGCCGAGCAGAAGCTCCGGCCGTTGGACGAGCTGTTCGCCAAGTACTCCGACAAGTACAAGCTCGGCGACATCGAGGAGTCGATGCGCGAGGGCATGAGCTACGACGGCAAGCTCTACGGGCTGCCGATGCAGGCCCAGATGTTCGTGATGGCCTACCGCAAGGACGTCTTCGACAAGAACGGCCTGCAGGCGCCGACCACCTTCGCCGAGATGAAGGACGCGGCCAAGAAGATCCAGGACTCCGGCGACATGAAGTACCCGATCGCCCTGCCCTGGCTGGCCACCGGTGACGTGTCGACCCAGTACCAGGCGGCGCTCAACTCCTTCGGCACCGACTTCGTGGACCCGGAGACCAAGCAGCCGCAGTTCACCAGCGCCGAGTCCAAGAAGGCCCTGGAGGAGATGAAGAGCCTGCTGCCCTACATGGACCCGCAGGTCACCACCTTCGACCAGCCCAAGGTGCAGCAGCAGATGTTCAACGGCACCGCGGCGATGGCGATCATGTTCTCCGGCCGGATGAACGACCTGACCCTCCCGACCAACAGCAAGTTCGCCGACCAGTTCGCCTTCGCCGCCCCGCCGGCGGTGGAGGACGGTGGCAGCCTGTTCAGCCGGCTGTCGATCGACGGCTGGTCGCTGCCGGCGAACACCAAGCTGAACGAGGACCTGCTCTTCCAGATGATCGCCGCGTCGGTCAGCGAGGAGGCCTCCACGTCCGCGGTGCCGGCGGCCTTCCCGGCCCGGAAGGGCGCGGTGAAGCCCGACAGCTCCCCGTACGCCCAGGCCGCCATCGACTCCATCGCCAAGACCGAGGCGCCGGTGACGGCGCCGTACGTCCCGGACGTGTCCAACGCCGTGATCTCCCTGGTCGCCCAGACGATCCTGGGCAAGCTCTCGGTGGAGGAGGGCACCGCCCAGATGCAGGCCGCGGCCGAGAAGGTGATGGCCAAGTACTGACGCCCGGCGGTCCGGGGAGGTGGTGAGGGATGCGTAAACGAGAGTTCTGGTTGCTGGTGGGCCCCAGCATGCTCGTGATGTTCGGGCTGCTGGTGGTGCCGCTGTACCGCACGGTGCAGTGGAGCTTCCAGGAGGTGCAGTACGGGGCGGCCGGCGTGTTCGTCGGCCTGCAGAACTACGCGGCGGCGCTGACCGACCCTCGTTTCGGTCGCGCGGTGCTCTTCACCGTCGGGCTCACCCTGGTGGTCACGACCGCGCTGGTGCTGCTCGGCTACGTCATCGCCACCCTGGTCAACCAGCTCGGCCGGCTGCGGCCGGTCGTGCTGGGCATCCTGCTGGTGGCGTACGTGCTGCCCGCCGTGGTCGGCTCCGCCGCCTTCTCCTGGCTGTTCGACACGAACTTCGGCGGGGTGGCCAACTACGCGCTGAGCAGCCTCACGGGCACCGAGATCCTCTGGTTCACCGACGTCTGGCCGAACCGGGTGATGATCACCCTGTTCACCATCTGGCACCTGCTGCCGTTCGCCATGCTGATCATCCTGGCCGGCCTGCAGGGCGTGCCCGACGAGATCGTCGAGGCGGCGAAGATCGACGGCGCCACCTCGCTCAAGTCCCACCTGTTCGTGATCATCCCGACCATCCGGGGGGTGATCTTCTTCGTCACCCTGATCTCGATCATGGACGTGCTGCGCACCTTCGACCAGCTGATCCCGCTGGCGCCGAACGCGGTGGAGATCGGCAACGAGTCGATCATGCTCTACATCTACAACATCGCCTTCCGCGAGGGCAGCGAGCAGCTCGGCCTGGGCAGCGCGATCAGCGTGCTCACCATCCTGCTGATCCTGTTGATGCTGACGCCCTTCATCCGCGACACGTTCAGAGAAGCGAGGGCCGTCCGATGACCGAGACGCAGGCCCGTCCCACCGTCAGCCAGGCGATCGAGGCCACCGAGCCGGCACCGTCCCGCCCCGCCCGGAACCGGCGCACGTTCTGGGTCCTGGCCGGACTGTTCCTGCTGGCCACCTGCGTACTGTCGCTGAGCCCGTTCATCTGGACGGCGCTGTCGGTGACCAAGCCGACCAACGTGGCGTTCGCCAACCCGCCGGTGTTCACCTACACGCCGACCTTCGCCGCGTTCACCGACCTGTGGCAGACCACGTACTTCTACCAGTACCTGACCAACACGCTGGTCGTCGCGGTCATCACCACGATCCTCGGCCTGCTGATCGGGCTGCCGGCCGCGTACGCGCTGTCCCGGATGCCCGGTTACGTGTCGGCGCTGCTGCTGATCCTGGCCCTGATCTTCCGGGCGTTGCCGCGCTTCGCGGTTGTGCTGCCGATGTACGACATCAGCCGAGCGCTCGGGATCTACGACACGACGTACGCGCTCGCCATCGCGCTGGTCGCGATCAACCAGCCCTTCAGCATCTGGCTGCTGCGCAACTTCTTCGCCGAGATCCCGCGCAGCCTCGACGAGGCGGCGATGATCGACGGCTGCACCCGGATCAGCATGCTGCGGAAGGTGATGATCCCGCTGATGGGCCCGGGCATCCTGACCGCCGGGATCTTCCTGTTCCTGTTCGCGTTCCAGGAGTACCTCACGGCGGCCATCCTCACCGACACGGCGAGCAAGACGGTCCCGGTGTTCATCACCACCCAGCTGGGCCAGACCCTGCCGATGCTGCAGCAGGCGGGCGCCGCGGCCATGCTGCTCACCCTGCCGGTGGTCGGCATCGCCTTCATCGCCCAGAAGTACCTGATCGCCGGTCTGGCCTCGGGAGCCGTCAAGGGGTGAGCGAGCCTCTGGTCCTGTTGCCGGGGCTGAACTGCTCGGCCGCCCTGTGGACCGGTCTCGAGGTCGGGCCGGTCAGCACGCCGATGCTGACCGGGCCCACGCTCGACATCCAGGTGGAGCGGCTGCTGGCCGAGCTGCCGGACCGGTTCGCGCTGGCCGGGCTGTCCCTCGGCGGCATCGTGGCGATGGCCCTGCTCCGCCGGGCCCCCGAGCGGGTGACCCGGCTCGCGCTGCTGTCGACCACCTCGCGGCCGCCGACCCCTCAGCAGATCTCGATGTGGGCCCGGCAGCGGGCGGCGCGGGCCGCGGGCATGACGGCCCGCGACCTGCAGCGCGAGCTGAAGGCGGCGCTGCTGTCACCCTCGGCCCGGGTGGCGCAGCCAGAGCTGGTCGAGATCGCCCTGGCCATGGCCGACGAGGTCGGGACCGGGCGGCTGGACGCCCAGCTGGCGCTGCAGGCCACCCGGGTGGACGAACGCCCCGGCCTGGCCCGCGTACGGTGTCCGACCCTGGTCGTCGCGGGTCTGGACGACGCCCTCTGCCGCCCCGAACGGCACGCCGAGATCCACGCCCGGATCCCCGGATCGACGCTGGTCGAGCTCGAACGCTGCGGTCACCTGTCCCCGCTGGAGCAGCCGGCTGCCGTCACGGCCGCGCTGCGCTCCTGGCTGTCGGGGTAAGAGTGCGCAAGACGCTCACCCGAGCCGCGCAACGTGGGCGACCACTGCACAGTCACCGCTCGAACAGGCCCCGCCAGCGGGGGTCGAAGGTTGGCTCCGGGCCGCGGTATCCCCGCGAGACGAGTGCCTCATGCACCCGGCGCACCACGACCCGGGGGTGGCGCGCGTGCTCCCTGGTCACCCGCACGGTCAGGTAGCCGACACCGCCGAAGTCCTCGCCCCGGTCGATGTCGAGGTGC
>CAXTVE010000301.1:0-4152 GCA_964247485.1 uncultured Propionibacteriaceae bacterium | reverse complement strand
CGGAGAGCTGTTCGTGGTCACCACCAGCCGGCGGCAGGCCGTCGGCTATACCGCCGACGGCAGCCGGCTGTGCACCCTCGACCCCCCGGAGATCGTCAAGAGCGCCGCCGACCGGGCCAGCCCCACCGAGGCCGTGCTCTGCGACATCGCCGGCGGCCTGCGCCGGATCGACCTGCGGACCGGTGCGGTCCGCTGGCAGCGGGACACCGGCTACGGCGTGGACCTGTCCCCCGTCGTCGCCGGCGACCGGCTGGTCGTCACCGACAGCGGCCTCCGGCAGACCGCGTACGCGCTGGAGACCGGGGAGCAGCTCTGGCGGACCGAGCGCAGCGCCTCGGCGACCGCGTACGCCGGGGGGCTGCTGTTCGCGGTCGACCGCGAGGCCCTCGAGGCGATCGACCCCGCCGACGGCTCGCTGCGCTGGCGCCGGGTGGTCGACGGCACCCTCGCGCAGCTGGCGACGGTCGACGACCGTGCGGTCGTGGCCACCGAGCTGGCGACCTCCATCTACGGTCCCGACGGCACCGAGGTCGCGCAGCTGCCGCCGTACGTCGAGCTGACCGTCGCTCCGGGCTATGTCGTCGGCTGGACCAAGACCACCGCCGAGGCCTGGACGGTCGACGGCCGCCGGCGGGCGGAGTGGACGCCACCCGCCGAGCTGTTCACCAAGGCCCGGGCCCAGCCGGTCGCTGAGCCCTCCGGGCTGCGCCTGCCCTACCTCACCTGGCAGCTCGACATCTGGTCGGCGCCGTGATCAGCCGCACCGCCATCCCCGGGCTGTCCCTGATCAGCGCCAGGGTCCTGGCCCGGGCCGCCCGATCGGTCTGGCGGGAGTCGGTGACCGGGCGGATCCGCGCGGGCGCGCTGCGCGATCACGGGTGGCCGACCGGCTTGCGCACCCTGGTCTGGATCGGTACCGCGGCGGCGGTCGTCGCAGCGCTGCTGGCCCTGTTCTCCGAACCGATCCGGCGGTCTGCCGAGCTGGTGGTCACCGCCCCGGGTGAGTCGGGGGTGCCGCGCGCCTGGATCTGGCTGGTTCTCGTCCTGCTGGTGGTCGCGGCCGCCCTGTTCCAGGTCGCGGCGACCCATGGGCCCTGGTGGCTCCGCGGGCTCGGGCTGGTGGTCAGCATCGGCCTGATGAGCATCTGGGGCGTGCCGGGGGTCGGGTCCGAGGAACTGCCCTACACGCTGCTGACGGCGGCCGCGGTCCTCGTCCTGGTGGTGTTCTGCCTCGTCCGGGGGCGTCTCGGGTTCGCGTGGTGGGAGTTCTGCGTGCTCGTCGTGGTGATCGGAGCGCCGCTGGTCGGCGGGCTGGTCGAGCTCGGCCGGAGCAGTCGGGTGCTCGGCTTCGAGTTCACCCCGGCCTACCTGAGCCAGGCCCTGGCCCTGAGCGGCGCGCTGGTGCTGCCGCTGTTCGTGGCCGCCGGCTTCGCGGTCGCCAACCTGGCCGTCGGGGTCACCGCGGCCACGCTGCGCCAGGCCAAGCGCCTGCCGGGCGGGCACTGGCCGTTCGGGGTGCTGGTCGCCGTGGTCGTCTTCCGGGCCGGGCAGTCGACCTGGGAGCTGCTGCGGGGCCGCCTGGCCGGTGACGACCTGAGCACCTTCCTGCCCGCCCTCGGCGTGGCCGCGACCCTTGCGCTGCTGGTCGTCGGCCTGCGGCTGCTGGGCCGGCGGCCCACCGGGGCGGCGAGCCTGACGGTCCTCACGGAGCAGGCGAGCCGGATCGCCCTGCCCGTCGGGGTGGCCCTGGCCGGCCTGCTGCTGCCGGTGATCCTGGTGACCCAGGTTCAGAGCGTGTTGAGCAGCCTCGGGGTGGCGCCCTTCCGCACCGACCAGTTCAACGCCGCCGTGATCAGCACGCTGGGCACCGACTTCGCGACGCTGGTCATCACGGCCGTGCTGCTCGGACTGGCGGTGGTCGAGGTCCGGGCCGGGCGGTACGCGTTCGGGCTCGTCCTCGGCTGCTGCGCGGTGCTGGTGCTCACCCAGGCGATGCGCTTCGTGACGGGGAACCGTTGGCCGATCCGGCTGGACGTGGACGCGCTCAACCTCGTGGCGACGGTGCTCACCCTGCTGGTGGCCGGCGGGTACGCGGTGCGCCGGGCGCTGACCCCGGACCGGGCGCTCGCGCTGGCCGGGCTGCTGATCCTGTCCGCGCTGTTCTCCTACCGCGACCTACTGACCGACCCGGTCGGCGCGGTCGTCGGTTACACCGGGGCCGGCCTGGTACTGGTCGGCATCGGCTGGGACTTCCTGACCGGCAGCGACTGGGGCAACGGGTCCAGCCGGCCCTTCCCGACCCCGACCCGGGTGCTCTTGCTGGTGGTGAAGCTGATGCTGCCCGCCGTCCTCGTCGCCTTCGCCGCCCTGGTCCGCGAGACCGTCGCCGTGGGTGACCTGGACGTCTACGCCCGCCTCGGCAACCAGGTGCTCGGCACCGCCCTGCTCGCCGCGGCCTACATCGCGGTCCTCCAGCTCGTCATCCGTAACCAGCCCCTCGCGCCTGACTCTGCTACGCGCGTTTCACCCGAACCGGGCGTGGCGCGGCGTGTCGGGCTCAGTGGCGTAGCGGAATCAGGGGATCTCGCCGAGACCGCGGTCACTGGCGACTGGCCCCTGCCCGCCGAGGCAACCCGTCACCCCGGCCGCCCTGAATGACGACCCCGCGCGTCGGCCGGCCCCGGCGGGTCAGGGGCGCGACCGGCGGTCGCCTGGGCATGGAGAAAGCCCACGGTTTGCCTGCTCGGGGGTTCAGGTAAGCCGTGGGCTTCTGCTGGCTACATCGCTGCGTACGGGCCGGACGTTACGGGCCACGACTATGACGTGAGTCACACCGCACGGCACCGTTACGCGGCGTCGGTGAGCAGTCGGTGCAACCGGCCGCTGAGGTCGTCCATGGTGGCCAGCGGCGTACGGAAGGGCAACCGCACCGCAGTGGCGCCCGCGTCGTCGACCACGGCCAGATCGAGTCCGAGGGCGTCGATCCAGTCCACGCTCACCCCGGCGAGCTGTGCCCGCGGGGTGCCGAACAGCCGCGAGGCCAGCACGACCAGGTCGTCGGCGTGCTCGCTGTTGAGGTGCCCCCGGACCCGCAGGCTGTGGGCGATCACCGGGTCGGGCCGGGCCGCGGCGTACGCGTCGAGGTCGACCGGAGCCGGGGGCGCGTCCGGCTCGGCCAGCGCCACCGCGTCCACCCGCACCCCGATCAGGTGGGTGCGCAGCGGGCCGCAGCAGTGCGCGCAGGCGACGTGGTCCTCCCGGTACCGGCGCAACGCAGCCAGCTGGCCGTCGGCCACCGCCGGCCACACGCTGCCCAGCAGCTCCAGGATCCCCAGCTCGGGCAGCGCGTCCGACGCGACGGAGACGCCGCCGACCCGCAGCAGGTCGTCCGCCGTCGTCCGCTCGACCACCAGCAGCGGCGTACCGTCCTGGTCGAGATAGGGAGACTGCCGCTCGAGGTCGTCCGCCCGCCACGGCAGCCAGCTGCCGGCCGCCAGGATGGTCCGGGCCCGAACAGCGGGGGTCAGTGCGGCGATCGCGAGATCCCGGGACGAGCCAGCCATGAGAGTAAGGCTAGCCTTACCTCTTTACCTACCGCAAGAGTCGGGGCCGCCGCGTACTGGTGTGAGGCTTCACAACGGGCTCGCTCGCCCTGCCGCCCGGCACGCTCCACGAACCACCAACTACCCCCGTCTCGCGGCTAACCGTTATCTACTTGTAATAACCAGCCGAGGATCAAACCCTGAATGTGAGCCCTAACATCTTGACCCAAACCGCAGCGCCGACGCCCGGCCTCGTACCCACGAGACCAGCGAATGGACGTGACGCACGGGAAACCACAATGAGGAGGTTTGCAGTGAGAATGCTCCGGTTCATGACGGCGGCCATCGCGACGGCCTCGGTCGTCGCGCTCAGCGGCTGCGGCGGCCAGCAGGCCGCACCCGGCGGCCAGGGCGGCTCCGGCGGCTCGGACACCATCGTGCTCGGCTTCGCCCAGGTGGGCGCCGAGAGTGGGTGGCGGACGGCCAACACCAAGTCCATCCAGGATTCGGCCAAGGAGGCCGGCATCGAGTTGAAGTTCTCCGACGCCCAGCAGAAGCAGGAGAACCAGATCAAGGCGATCCGCTCCTACATCCAGCAGAAGGTCGACGT
>CAXTVE010000300.1:1501-4160 GCA_964247485.1 uncultured Propionibacteriaceae bacterium | reverse complement strand
CCCCGTGGTGGCGGACTCGTCCAGGTCGACCGCCTTCTTGGACCGTTCGGGCCGGGGCGCCACGGTGCGCTCCACCGGCGTACTCGGGGACGGCTCGGACGCAGTTGCGCTCGGGGCCGGCGACGAGGTGGGGCTCGCGGCCGGACCTCGGCTGGACGGGCCGGCCGTCGACGGGGTGGTAGGGCTCGCACTCGACGGGTCGGGACTCGCGATCGACGGGTCGGGACTGTCGCCCGGCGTCGGTGTCGACACCGCGACCGACGGCGATGGCGCCGGCTCAGCGCCCCGCGAACACCCGGCGGCGGCGCCCAGTGCCAGCAGCACCAGGGTCACGCACCACCCCACCCGGGGACCGGTCACGATGAGCGGTACCGCTCAGAGCAGGTCGTGGATGACGATCGACTGCTCGCGCGACGGGCCCACCCCGATGCCGGAGATCCGGGCGCCGCACAGCTCCTCCAGCCGCTTCACGTACGCCTGGGTGGCCTTGGGCAGCTCTCCGAAGGTCCGGCAGCCGGTGATGTCCTCCGTCCAGCCGTCCAGCTCCTCGTAGATCGGCACCGCGCGGCCGAAGCCGGACTGGGTCAGCGGCATCGTCTCGTACTTGGTGCCGTCGATCTCGTAGCCGACGCAGACCGGGATCCGCTCCCACCCGGTCAGGATGTCCAGCTTGGTCAAGAAGATGTCGGTGAACGCGTTGGCCCGGGCCGCCGACTCGACCACCAGCGCGTCGAACCAGCCGCAGCGTCGCTTCCGCCCGGTCGTCGTGCCGAACTCCACCCCGACCTCGCGCAGCCGGTCCCCGTCCTCGTCCAGCAGCTCGGTGGGCATCGGACCCTCGCCGACCCGGGTCGTGTACGCCTTGGCGATGCCGACCACCCGGTCGATCCGGGTCGGACCGACGCCGGCCCCGACGCACGCCCCGCCGGCGACCGGGTTGGACGAGGTCACGTACGGATAGGTGCCGTGGTCGACGTCGAGGTGGTGGGCCTGGGCCCCTTCGAAGAGCACGACCTGGTCCTTGTCCAGCGCGTCGTTCAGCACCCGGCTGACGTCGCGGACGTGCGGCCGGATCTGGTCGGCGTAGGAGAGCAGGTGTTCGGTGATCTGCACCGGGTCGAGCGCGCGGCGGTTGTAGACCTTGACCAGCAGATGGTTCTTCTGCTCGAGCGAGGCCTCGACCTTCAACCGGAGGATCGACTCGTCGAACAGGTCCTGGATGCGCAGCCCGATCCGGTTGACCTTGTCGGCGTAGGCCGGGCCGACCCCGCGGCCGGTGGTGCCGATCTTGGCCTTGCCCAGGAAGCGCTCGGTGACCTTGTCGATCACCTGGTGGTAGGTCGCGATGATGTGCGCGTTGGCCGAGATGATCATGTGCGACGCGTCGATGCCGCGGGCGGCCAGGCCCGAGATCTCGCCGAACAGCACGTCGAGGTCGACGACCACCCCGTTGCCGATGACCGGGACGCAGTTGGGGTTCAGGATGCCCGAGGGCAGCAGGTGCAGCGCGTAGCGCTCGCCGCCCACCACGATGGTGTGCCCGGCGTTGTTGCCCCCGGAGTAGCGGACGCAGTAGTCGGTGCGGTCGCCCAGCTGGTCGGTGGCCTTGCCCTTACCCTCGTCACCCCATTGGGCGCCCACCACGACAATGCCCGGCACCTGACCGCCGCCTTCCTCTGTCGCACCCCCGAGTGCGAAAAAACCCAAGCCCCCGGGCATTCGCCGCAGGGACTCTTGCGACGCAACCTTACCGGACTTCTTGTGGCCTGTCCCCGGCCGGATCGGCGGCAACCTGAGATTGTCCCGTGAGTTCGGCGTACGCGGTGGGCGAGGAGTCGCGGAGGAACTGGCTGCACCGCTCCTGCTCGGTGCTGTCCCCGATCCGCTCCGAGGCGACCGCCAGTGCGTACAGCGAACGCAGGAACCCGCGGTTCGGCACGTGCTCCCACGGCACCGGTCCGGTCCCGCGCCAGCCCGCCCGCCGCAGGGCGTCCAGCCCCCGGTGGTAGCCGGTGCGGGCGTAGGCGTACGCGCCGATGTCGCCCTCCGGCGTACCGATCTTCAGCGAGCCCTCGGCCAGCAACGCCCAGCACAGGCTCGAGGTGGGATGGGCCGAGACGATCTCCAGGAACCGCTCCCGTCCGTTGTCGGCGAGCTCGGCCGCAGCCGGGTCCTCCGGCAGCAGCGTCGGCGGCGGCCCCGGCTCGCGGGCCAGCAGATCTTGGTGGCTGAGGTCGGTCACCCGGCCAACCTAGCGCCCCGATCCCTTCGACTTGACGCCCTCAACTCGGGGTCCGCGGGTGGCTACACCCAGTCGCGCGCCCGGAACATGGCCCACAGCACCAGCCCGGAGACCACCATGATCGCGAGGTAGACCCAGAAGCCGGCCACGGTGCCTTCCAGCGGGAAGGCCACGTTCATCCCGACGAAGCTGGTGACCAGGGTGGGCACGGCGATGATGGCGGCCCAGCCGGTCAGCTTCTTCATCGTCTCGTTGCGGCGGACGTCGTTGAGGGCCAGGCTGGTGTCGAGGACCGACGCCAGGGTCTCCCGCAGGCCGTCGGCGGCGTCGGCCACCCGGTCGTGGTGCTCGTCGAGCACCGCCCACTGGCGGTCGGTGGACTGGTGCCGGTGCCCCCCGCCCCGGGGCGCGGGCGGG
>CAXTVE010000300.1:0-1491 GCA_964247485.1 uncultured Propionibacteriaceae bacterium | reverse complement strand
GCCCCCCGGGGGGTGGGGCTCGTCTCCCCCGGCCCTGGGGCGGGGGGTGGCCGGGGGCGGGGGCCCCCGGGCGGGGGGGGGGGGGGGGGACGCCGAGACCAGGTCGCCCAGCACGGTCCGCATCGGCTCGGTGGCCCGGCGCAGCTCGGTCAGCGCCTTCCGGAGCCGGAACGCCTGCAGCTGCTGGGACCGGTCCAGCGGAGTCTCGTCGAACAGCTGGTCGGACAGGTCGTCGCTGTTGTCCTCGAGCCAGTCCACGGTGGTCTCGTAGGTGCCGATCACGGCCTTGATCAGGATGCGCAGCCCGGCGTCCACCCCGCCGGCGGCCAGGAGCTCGCCGTGGTCGCTGAGCAGCCGGGCGGGCTGGAACTCCGGGCCCGCGTCGACCAGGCAGATCAGTGCCCGGTCGGTGGCGATGATCGAGATCGGGTGGGTGGTGACCCGGGCCTGCTCGCGGTCCAGCGAGACGGCGTTGGTGATGACCAGCCGCGCCTGCCCGACCTCCTCGTACTTCGCCCGCCCGTCGGTGGCGAGCAGGTCGACGAGCGCCAGGTCGTCCAGGTCGAGGGCGCGCGCCACGTCCCGCAGCGCCATCGACCGTGGGTCCTCGCGCGGCAGCACCCACCAGGCCGAGGCGTCGGCGTGCAGCTCCAGGACGTCGCTCAGGTCCTCGCCGGTGAGGTCCTCCGCGATCGTCTTCGGCCCCGACCACACCCGGCTCAGCGGCGTCGGCCGCGTCACCTGTGCGGTGCTGGTCACTCTTCGAAGACTACGCCGACGGCACGACCGAGGAGGGCGAGCGCGTGGTCGGGAAGGGCGTCCTCGGCTGCGTCGATGTGGCCAGAAGGCGATCGCCCCGTCATGCCAGGATCGTGCTGTGGCTGTGCTGCGGTGCGACTTCTTCTCCGACACCTTGAGCCTGAGCACGTCGATGACGGTGATCCTGCCGCAGCGGACCAGCACGCAGATCGGGCTGACCGGCCGGGCCCCGGACGGCGCTCCACCGGTGCTCTACCTGCTGCACGGGCTCAGCGATGACCACACCACGTGGCTGCGCCGTACCTCCGTCGAGCGCTACGTCGCTCCCCTCGGCCTTGCCGTGGTGATGCCGCAGGTGCACCGGAGCTACTACACCGACGAGGCCTACGGCGGGCACTTCTGGAGCTTCCTGACCGAGGAGCTCCCGGCGGTCGTGCGGTCCTTCTTCCGGGTGTCGGAACGCCGGGAGGACACCTTCGGCGCCGGGCTGTCCATGGGGGGCTACGGTGCCGGCAAGTGGGCCCTGCGCGAGCCGCACCGCTTCGCCGCCGCCGCCAGCCTGTCCGGGGCGCTGGACGTCGCCTCCGCGCGCACCGGGCGGTTCCGGCCCGAGGATCCGCGGATGTTCCAGCGCGTCTTCGGCGACGCCCCGGTCGCCGGCACCCCCGAGGACCTGATCACACTGGTCGCCGGCGCGGAGCCGGCCGCCCTGCCGGCGCTGCGGCTGTGGTG
>CAXTVE010000299.1:0-4198 GCA_964247485.1 uncultured Propionibacteriaceae bacterium | reverse complement strand
GCGCGCTTCTTGGACAGGATCAGCCGGCCCTCCTTGTCCTCCTTCTGCTGGACCAGGGCCTCGATCTCATCGCCGACGGTGACCACATCGAAGGGGTCGACGTCGTGCTTGATGGAGAGTTCTTTGGAGGGGATGACCCCCTCGGTCTTGTAGCCGATGTCGAGCAGGACCTCGTCCCGGTCGACCTTGACCACGGTGCCGGTGACGATGTCACCGTCGTTGAAGTACTTGATGGTCGCGTCGATCGCCGCAAGGAAGGCTTCGGGCGAGTCGTAGTCGTCGATCGCGACCTGGGGTGGTGCCTCGAGAGAGGACGTCATGTAGTAGGGCTCCGGATGGGTGGATATCGGTTCGGTACGCGCTGCAGCCCGATCCGTCCAAGCGGAGTGACTCAGCTGGGTGACAACCTCACTGACGGCGAATCCGACCCGTACGAGCGTGACCTACTCTGTCCGAAGTCGCGCAGGCCACAGCGACACGCCAGGTTACCGCCGGCGGCAAAACGGGGTCAATTCCGCCGGCCGCTGGCAGCCGCGACGGCCGTCGCCCGCAGGGCCGGCTGGCGCAGGAAGAGCTCACTGATGACGATCGACTTCCGGCCGCCGGTCAGCACCGTGACCTCGTGCGGAGTCGAGTTGATCTGGTAGGCCTGGCGCTGGACGGTGACGTCGGCCCAGGACAGCGCCCGCGGCGGCTTCCTCCCGTTCTGGTACACCACGCCGCGCTCGAACAGCACGATCCACTCGTCCGGGCCTCGCCGCCGCAGCAGCACGACGCCGAAGACGAACGTCAGCAGCCCGACCCCGAGCAGACCGGAGGAGCGCCACCACTCGCCGTGGTCCACCTGGTCGAGCCACGCCAGGACGGAACCCTGGCCGATCACGAATAGGCCGATGAACAGCAGCAGCAGCGCCAGGAAGCGGTTGGCCTTGCGGGCGTTCGCCTTGTCCCAGTCCACGGGAGCGCCGAGGTCCAGCTCGGCCGCAACGGCGTCGATACCGCTGGACCACCTGCTCTCCCCCGGACCGGCCATCGGTCAGTGGGCAGCGTCGTGCCACGAGCGGCCGACTCCGACGGAGACGTCCAGCGGTACGTTCATCTCCACCGCGCGGCCCATCTTGTCCCGGACCAGCTCGGTCAGGGCCTGCTGCTCCCCCGGGCCGACCTCGAACACCAGCTCGTCGTGCACCTGCAGCAGCATCCGGCTGCGCATGCCGGTGTCGTCGAGGGCCTTCTCCACGTCGAGCATCGCGACCTTGATGATGTCGGCGGCCGAGCCCTGGATCGGGGCGTTCAGCGCCATCCGCTCAGCCATCTCGCGGCGCTGCCGGTTGTCGCTGATCAGGTCGGGCAGATAGCGCCGCCGACCGAGGATCGTCTCGGTGTACTCGGTCCGTCTCGCGTCGGCGACCAGGGACCGCAGATAGTCGCGCACCCCACCGAAACGCTCGAAGTACTCCTCCATCAGCGCCTTGGCCTCAGACGTGTCGATGGTCAGCTGCTGGCTCAGCCCGAACGCGCTCAGCCCGTAGGCCAGGCCGTAGTTCATCGCCTTGATCTTGGCCCGCTCGGCCGGCGTCACCTCGGTCGGCTCGACGCCGAAGACGCGGGAGGCGGTCACGGTGTGGAAGTCCATCCCGGACCGGAACGCCGCGATCAGGTCGCCGTCGGCGCTGACGTGCGCCATGATCCGCATCTCGATCTGCGAGTAGTCGGCCGACATCAGGCTCTCGTACCCCGCGCCGACGACGAAGGCCTGCCGGATCCGGCGGCCCTCCTCGGTGCGGATCGGGATGTTCTGCAGGTTGGGGTCGGTGCTGGACAGCCGGCCGGTAGCGGCGATCGTCTGCCCGTACGTCGTGTGGATCCGCCCGTCGTCGGCCACCGACTTGAGCAGTCCCTCCACGGTCTGCTTGAGCCGGATCGCGTCGCGGTGCACCAGCAGGTGGGCCAGAAAGGGGTGCTCGGTCTTCACGTAGAGCGACTGCAGCGCGTCGGCGTCGGTGGTGTAGCCGCTCTTGGTGCGCCGGGTCTTCGGCATCCCCAGCTCCTCGAACAGCACCACCTGCAGCTGCTTGGGCGAGCCGAGGTTGATCTGCTTGCCGAGCACCGCGTACGCCTCGGCCGCGGCCTGGCTGACCTTGGCGCCGAACTCCGACTCCAGCCCCTCGAGGTGGTCGACGTCGACCGCCACCCCCAGCTGCTCCATCCGGGCCAGGGTGCGCAGCAGCGGCAGCTCCACCCCGTAGAGCAGGCTGGTGCCGTTCCGCTCCTCGATCTGGGTGTCCAGGGCGTCGGCCAGGTCGATCACGGCCCGCGCCCGGACCATGGCCGCCTGCGCGGCGACCTTGGCGCCGGAGTCGTCGTCGCCGAAGTCCAGTGACAGCTGGTCGGTGTCGGTGACGTCGGGGGCCCCCTCGACCTTGAGCTCCCGCTTCAGGTAGCGGATGGTCAGGTCGGCCAGGTCGAAGGTGCGCTGGTCGGGCCGGGTCAGGTACGCCGCCAGCGAGGTGTCCGAGGTCAGGCCGGCCAGGTCCCAGCCGCGCGACCAGATCGCCAGCAGCGGCCCCTTGGCGTCGTGCATCGCCTTGTGCCGCTCCGGGTCGGCGAGCCAACTGACGAGTGCCTGCTCATCCTCCGCCCCGAGGTCGGCCACCTGCACGTACGCCGCCGCACCGTCCGCCGCCGCCAGCGCGAGCGCGGTGACGTCGCCCCGGCCCGACCCCCACTGGCCGATGACGTCCACACCGGTGCGCTCCCCCACCGCGTGCTCGTCCAGCCAGGCGCCCAGCTCGCCCGGCTCCAGGGTGGCCGCGTCCAGGTCGAACCCCCCCTCGGGCACGATCTCGGTCTCGTTGGGCAGCGCCTCCAGCAGCCGGTCGCGGAGCACCCGGAACTCCAGGCCGTCGAACAGCTGGTGGGTGGCCTCGCGGTCCCACGGCTGGCGGAGCAGGTCGTCCGGGGCGAGCGGCAGGTCGAGGTCAAGCACCAGTGCGTTGATCTTCCGGTTGCGGAGCACGTCCTCCACCCGCGCCTGGAACGCCTCGCCGGCCTTGCCCTTCAGCTCACCGGCGTGCGCCGCCAGGTTCTCCAGCCCGTCGTAGGTCTCCAGCCACTTCGCCGCGGTCTTCGGACCGACCCCCGGCACCCCGGGCAGGTTGTCGCTGGACTCCCCGACCAGGGCGGCCAGGTCGGGATACCGCGCCGGGGAAGCCAGGTACTTCTCCTCCACCATCTGCGGCGTCATCCGCCCCAGGTCCGAGACGCCCTTGCGCGGGTAGAGCACCGTGACGTTGTCGCTGACCAGCTGGAAGGCGTCCCGGTCGCCGGTGCAGATCACCACCGAGAATCCCTGCTGCTCGGCCTGGGTGGCCAGCGTGCCGATCACGTCGTCGGCCTCGAAGCCCTCCTTCTCGACGAAGGCGATGTTGAGGGCGCGGAGCACCTCCTTGACCAGGTCGAGCTGGCCGCGGAACTCGTCCGGGGTCGCGGACCGGTTCGCCTTGTACTCCGGGTAGATCTCGGACCGGAAGGTCCGCCGGGACACGTCGAAGGCCACGCCGAGGTGGGTGGGCGCCTCGTCGCGCAGCACGTTGATCAGCATCGAGGTGAAGCCGAAGACGCCGTTCGTGTGCTGGCCGGTGACGGTCGAGAAGTTCTCCACCGGGAGCGCGAAGAAGGCGCGGTAGGCGATCGAGTGCCCGTCGATCAGCATCAGCTTGGGTCGGGTCTCGGTCGGCACAGGGCGACTCTAGCGAGGCGGACTGACACCCGTTGTACGGTTCAGCGGTGCTGCCCATCGACGACCCCCAGCTGCTCAGCGCCCTGGACGCCAAGCTGGGTTTCGAGCTGCTCGAGCTGACCCCGGACCACGTCGTCGGCCGGATGCCCGTCGCCGGCAACACCCAGCCGTTCGGGCTGTGGCACGGGGGCGCCTCCTGCGTGCTGGCCGAGACGCTGGCCTCCCTCGGCTCCTACGCCCACGGTGCGCCTGACCGGATCGGGGTCGGGGTGGACCTGAACGCGACCCACCACCGGCCGGCCTCCACCGGGTGGGTCACCGGCACCGCGACCGCGCTCCGGCTGGGCCGGTCGGTCGTCACGTACGAGGTCGTCCTGCACGACGACGAGGACCGGCGCATCTGTACCGCCCGGGTGACCTGCCAGCTGGTCGCCGCGCCGGTCGACCGGTGAGGCC
>CAXTVE010000298.1:0-4213 GCA_964247485.1 uncultured Propionibacteriaceae bacterium | reverse complement strand
GCCCGACCCGGACCGGGCGCTCCGGCAGCGGCAACGCCAGCGCCGCCGGCGCCGCCGTGGGCTGCTCGCCCTGCTGCTGGTGCTGCTGCTGACCACCGGTGCGGCCCTGGCCGGCTGGTACCTCACCGTCGGCCGCTTCACCACCGCACCGGCCCTGGCCACCCTCAGCCGGGCGGAGGCGGCCCAGGTCGCGGAGCGGGCGGGTCTGGACATCACGTTCACCGAGGCCTTCAGCGAGACCGTGCCGTCGGGCGCGGTTATCGACACCGACCCGGGCGCCGGCAGCCGGATCCCCCGCGGCGGCCGGGTCGAGGCGACCGTGTCCCGCGGCCAGGAGCGGTTCGCCATGCCGAAGGTGGTCGGGCTGTCCCGGGCGGCCGCCGAGGCGGCTGTGCAGCGGGCCTCGCTGAGGCTGGACGACGTGACCCAGAAGTTCAGCGAGAAGGTCGCGGCGGGCGTCGTGCTCAGCGCCTCGCCCGCGGCGGGCGCGAGGCTGAGGGCCGAGACGGGGGTCGACCTGGTCGTCTCCAAGGGCCCGGCCCCGGTCCCGGTCCGGAACTATGTCGGCCGGCGGTCGGCGGAGGCCACCACAGCCCTCCGCAAGGCCGGCTTCGCCGTCGAGGTGCTCCGGCGTCACTCCGACCAGGTGGCCAAGGGTCGGGTGCTGGCCCAGAACCCGAACTCCGGTGCCGGTCGGCGCGGTGACACGATCACGGTGACCGAGTCGCTCGGCCCGGTGCTGGTCCTGGTGCCGAACGTGCGCCGGATGGGGGTGGCAGCCGCTCAGCAGGCGATGGCCGAGGCCGGCTTCAAGACCCGCGTCAAGGCGGTCACGGTCAACTACCTGAGCCTGGGGTACGTCGTCTACACCAGCCCGGGGGCACGGAAGCAGGCCCCGAAGGGCTCCACCATCACCCTGTACGTCGTCTGACCCACCCGGGACGTCCTGCTGACCCGAGTCCTGGGGGTCGGCGCGAGCGGGTCAGAACGTGTGCGGTGTGCCCGAGCGGAGGTCGAGCAGCCGGGTGCCGGTCATCTCGTTGACCCGGTTGAAGACCAGGCCGAAGCCGCGCTCGTTGAGCAGGCCGTCGTGGATCGGGAAGCCCTCCAGGGCGCCGACGGCGCGGACGAAGTCGACGGTCTCCTTCATCGCCGCCCACGGCCCGTACGCCGGCACGGCCAGGATGTCCACCCCGGCCGGCACGGTGTCGTACGCGTCGCCCGGGTGGAAGAAGGTCGGCTGGCCCTCTGAGCGGAACAGGTAGCCGACGTTGCCGATCCGGGGCAGGTCGGCGTGGATCACCGCGTGCCGGCCGCCGGCGGCCGTCACCAGCAGGTCCCCCACCGCCTCCTGCTGGTCCGCGCCCAGCGCCTCGGCCGCGTTCCCGAGAGATGGCAGCGCACCGGCCGTCACCTGCTGCAGGACCGAGGGCTCAGCCAGCACGCGGGCCCGAGGGTTGGCCGCCAGCAGTGCCGGCACGTGGTCGGGGTCGAGGTGGTCGGGGTGCTGGTGGGTGACCAGCACCGCGTCGAGGTCGGTGAGCCCGTGCCAGCGGTCGGAGAAGGTGCCCGGGTCGATCAGCAGGCGGGCGCCGTCGGTCTCCACGAGCACGGCCGCGTGGCCCAGATGGGTGATCCGCATGAGGTCCACGGTATCGATCCCTGACTCGCCCCCGGGATGACACCGTCCCGACACCTGGGACCCGTAGATTCATCCCCCGTGAGCCAGCCCGTGACCGACCGGCCCGCGGTCGCCTGGCCGTCGGTCGCCTTCGCGGTCCTCACCCTGGCCGCGCTGCTGACCGTGCTCAGTCCCCGCTACGGCTACCACCGCGACGAGCTCTACTTCCGGTCGCTGCCGCCCGCCTGGGGCTACCTCGACCAGCCGCCGCTCACCCCGTTCGTCGCCCGGGCGCCGCCCCTGCTGGCCGACGAGGTGTGGGCCCTCCGCCTGCCCGCCACCCTGTGCGCCGTGGTGTCGGTCGTCGTCGTGGTGCTGATCACCCGCGAGGTCGGTGGCGGGCGGCTGGCGCAGACCATCGCGGCCTGGGGGTACGCGTTCGCGACCTTCACCCTGACCTTCGGCCACGTCCTGCTCACCGCGTCGTTCGACCTGGTGGTCTGGCCGCTGGTCCTGCTGTGCGTGATCAGGGCCGTCCGCGGGGCCGGGTCCCGGTGGTGGCTGCTGGCCGGGCTGGTCGTCGGCCTGAGCACCTACAACAAGTGGCTGGTCGCGTTGCTGCTGCTGTCGGTGGTCGGCGCCATGCTGCTCGTCGGTCCGCGCCGGGTGCTGGTCAGCCGGCCGGTGCTCGCCGCGGCTGCGCTGGCCATCGTGCTCGCGCTGCCCAACGCGGTCTGGCAGGCCACGAACGGCTTCCCGCAGTCGGCGATGGGCGCGGCGCTCGCCGAGAACAACGCGACGGAGGTGCGGATCGCCGCCGTGCCGATCCTGGTCGTCATGATCGGACCGCTGCTCTTCGGAGTTTGCGTCGCCGGCTACGTCGCCCTGCTGCGGAGACCGGAGTGGCGATCCATCCGCTGGCTGGCCCCCGCCCTGGTCATCGCGGTCGCCCTGACCATGCTGGGCGGCACCCAGTTCTACTACCCCTACGGCGTGCTGACCGCGGTGTTCGCCGTCGGCTGCGTGCCCGCGGCCCGGTTCGCGGCTCGCTCACCGGCCCGCCGGACCCTGGTGCTGGTCGCACTGGTCCTGCACGCGCTGAGCAACGCCGCGATCAACCTGCCGGTGCTGCCGGAGCGGGTGGTCGCGGCCAGCTTCGTCCCCGCGATCAACAGCGGCGTGGCCGACCAGATCGGCTGGCCGACCTACGTCGCCCAGATCGACGAGGTGGGCGACCGCGCGCGGGCCGCCGACCCGTCCGTCGCCGTGCTGGCGAGCAACTACGGCGAGGCCGGCGCGATCGACCGGTTCACCCGCCACCCCGACGTCCCCCTGGTCAGTGGCCACAACGCGCTCTGGGATGTCGGCGGCCCGCCCGCGGCGACCCGGACGGTGGTGGTCGTGGGGGGCCAGGCCGAGTCCTTGACCGAGGTGTTCGACCGCTGCGGGACGGTGGCCGAGCTGCACAGCGGCGTACCGGTCGACAACGAGGAGGAGGGTGAGCCCATCGCCGTCTGCACCGGACCACGGCAGGACTGGGCCGTGCTCTGGCCAACCCTGAGGCACCTGGATTGAGCGCCGACGTAGGCAGCGGTCGGGCTGTCGTCTCCACGGCGGTCCTCGGCCCGGAACGGGTCGGCGAGATCGCGCCGATGATCATCCGTCGGCCGCTGGCGTGGTGGCCGGTGCTCGGAGCGGCGGTCGCCCTGATCGGGCTGCTGACCCTGCTGGCCCAGCGCTACGGCTACCACCGCGACGAGCTCTACTTCCGGATGCTGCCGGCCGCCTGGGCCTACACCGACCAGCCGCTGCTCACCCCCCTGCTCGCCCGGGCCACGCTGCTGCTGGCCGATGAGCCCTGGGCCCTGCGGCTGCCGGCCACCGCGCTGGCCGCCCTGTCGGTGCTGGTCGTCGCGCTGCTCACCCGGGAGGTCGGCGGCGGCCGGCTGGCCCAGACCCTGGCGGCCTGGGGGTACGCGTTCGGCACCGCCACCTTGAGCTTCGGCCACCTGCTGATGACCGCCACGGCCGACCTCGTGGTCTGGCCGGCGATCGTGCTGCTGGTGGTCCGGGCCGTGCTCCGTCGCCAGGACCGCTGGTGGTGGCTGGCCGGGCTGGTCGTCGGCCTGAGCACCTACAACAAGTGGCTCGTGGTGTTCCTGGTGGTGTCCATCGTCGCCGGGCTGCTGCTCACCGGGCCGCGGTCGGTGCTGCGCCGCCGGGCCTTCTGGGGGGCCGGGGCGCTGGCCGCCCTGCTCGCGCTGCCCAACCTGGTCTGGCAGGCCCGGCACGGCTGGCCCCAGCTGGCCATGGGTCAGGCGCTGTCCGCGTCCAACGCCGCGGAGGTGCGCCTGCTGACGCTGCCGACCCTGCTGGTGATGATCTCCGTCGTCCTGTTCCCGGTCTGCGTGGCCGGGGTGGTCGCGGTGCTGCGCCGTCCCGAGTTCCGTCCGCTGCGCTGGCTGGCCCCGGCCTTCGGCGTGCTGGTGGGGCTGACGCTGCTGTCCGGCGCTCAGGTGCACTATCCGTACGGCCTGCTCGTGGCGGTCTTAGCCGTCGGCTGCGTCCCGGTGGCCGAGCTCGCCCGCCAGC
>CAXTVE010000297.1:0-4218 GCA_964247485.1 uncultured Propionibacteriaceae bacterium | reverse complement strand
CGGCGTCGACCAGGTAGCCGACCACCGCCGGCCGGACCGGGCCCGCCCGGACCTGGGGTTCGCGGTGCGGGCACGGGCGGGACCGCCGGCAGGGCGGCGTCACGGAGCCGCTGCAGCGCCCCGACGACATCGGCGGGGGACAGACCGGCCGCCTGCCCGATCCCGACGAGGGTTTCGGCCGTGGCCGGGGCCCGCAGCCGGCGCAGCAGGGCGGGGAAGCCCGGCCCGGCGAAGATCAGCGCGGTGCCGGGTTCGACGCCCACCTGGAGCTCGTCATCAGCCCGGATCAGGACCACGGCATGGTCGGCGAGCTCGAGGTGCGCCGACCGAGGGCTGCGCTGGGTTCGGTAGCTGGTCACCCCGCCATGCTCGGGGCACCGGCGGGGGTGGTCCGAGGTTATCCACAGACTTTCTCGGTGACCGCCAGGAAGGCAGATCAGGGACAGCCCGCACCGGGCTGTCCCTGATCAGTCGTGCCCGGCGGACCGGCCGGGCGTCAGGCCTCAGGCCTTGCCGAGGATCCGATTGAGGTTGGTCCCGCAGACCGGGCACTTGGCCTTGGCCATCCGGGTGCCCTTGTCGTTCACGTGCACCTCGCCCGACGCCTCGCGCTTCTCCTTGCACTTCACGCAGTAGAACTCACCACTGTAGGTCTCCGCCATGCTCTGCCTCCTTGGTCGATGGTCGTCCGCCGCCGGTTGCCCGGCAGGACCGGCCCCGACGCTGGCGACAGGGTCTGCGGCGCCGGGTGGTCCACGGTGCGCGGCACCCGGACCCACGACGTGGCCGTTCGGTCGCCGGTTACTCTACGCGGCTGGGGCCCGCCCGCCAGTGACCACGCCGAAATAGACGAAACCTCCAGCTACCGCGGCATCACTTGCCTTCCCCTGCGAGCGTGCCGACGGTGGTGGAGGTTCCGTGGGAGGAACGCTAGCGGGTCGCCGCGGAGCGCGTCAATCGCCGTCGCCCTCCCGTCGTCCACGGAGTGTGGACAACTATGGGGACACGCCTGTGCACCCGCGTACGCCCGGACGCGGGGGATCCTGGTCACCCAGGGTTTCGCCCTCGTCCATCCTGTGGAAACCGCCCTGTCCCGCGATCCGCAGCATCTCACCCGGCGGTCCGAACTGCGGGACGTGGGATCCGGGCGGGCACTAGGTTGGCGGCTGTGCCGACCAGCTCCACCGCCTCGACGGACGGACCCCGCATCGAGGTCCGACGCAGCACCCGGCGCCGCCGGACGGCGACCGCCTACCGCGACCGGGACACGATCGTGGTGCTGATCCCCGCCCGGGTGTCGCGGACCGAGGAGCGCACGCTGGTCGCCGACCTCGTCAGCAAGGTGTTGGCCCGGGAAGGGCGAACCGGCCCGCCGACGACCGACCACGACCTGCGGCAGCGCGCCGAGAGCCTGGCGCGGCGCCTCCTGGACGGCCCGGACGGTCCGCCGAAACCCGCTGCCGTGCGCTGGGTCGACAACCAGCAGCAGCGGTGGGGCTCGTGCACGCCGAGCACCAGCGTCATCCGGCTCTCCTCCCGGCTGCAGGCCATGCCCGACTGGGTCGTCGACTACGTACTGCTGCACGAGCTCGCGCACCTGGTCGAGCCCGGCCACACGCCGGCCTTCCGCGCGCTGGTCACCCGTTACCCGCAGGCGGAGCGGGCGGAGGGCTTCCTCGCGGGTTACTCGGCCGCCTGCCACCGTCGCCCCGAACTCGGCGAACGGCCGGCACCCGCCGGCATCGACTGATGGTGCGCTGGGACCAGGGCCGGACGCTCGCCGACCGTTTCCGCAGCCACGCCGGCGACGCCGGCCACCTCTACGGCCACGCGATGCGGGGGATGGCCGACGACTGGGCGGCCGGTGGTGTGGTCCGGGCGATCTGTGCCGGCTACGAGAACGCGCCGTCCGGGTCGGCGCTGCCGCTCCGCCTGCTGGCCGGGGTGTTCCGCCTGGTGCTGACCGACCGGGCGCCGGAGCTGGTCCGGTTCTATCCCTGCCTGGGGGGCCGGGACGACCCGGCGGCGAGCTGGCCGGTGCTCCGGCAGGTGATGGGTCGCCACGTCGGCGAGCTCCAGGACGCCCTGGCGGTGCCGCCGCAGACCAACGAGGTCGGACGGTCGGTCGCCCTGCTCGCTGGGTTGTTCGACGTCGTGGCAACGACCGGACCGACGCAGCTCCGGCTGCTGGAGCTGGGCGCGAGCGCCGGGCTGAACCTGCTCGTCGACCACTTCGGGTTCTCCGGCACCGGCCGTGCCGGGGGGCCCGAGGGGAGTCCTCCCCCCTCGGCCGGCAGCACGTGGAGCTACGGCGACCCGGCCTCGCCGGTGAGGTTTGCCGATCCGATCGCCGGCGTGGTTCGGGTGGCCGACTTCACCGTGGTCGACCGGGGCGGCTGCGACCTGTACCCGGTCGACGCGTCCACCCCGGCGGGCCGGCTCCTGCTGACCTCGTTCGTCTGGCCGTTCGACGTGCACCGGCACGAACGGCTGGCGGCGGCGCTGGATCTGGTGGCCGAGCATCCGGTCACGGTTGACCGGGCCACCGCGTCATCGTGGCTGGCGCCCGCTCTCGACCGGACCGACGACGGCGTGCTCCCCGTCGTCTGGCACTCGATCACCCGGCTCTACTGGCCGCCGGAGGAGATCGCCGCCGTGCAGTCGATCCTGACCGCGTACGCCGAGCACCGACCGCTGGCCCGGGTGTCGTTGGAGTTCGGCGCCGACGGGGGCCCCTCGGCGCGGCCCGAGCTGCACAGCACGGTGTGGCAACCCGGCCACCCGCCCCGGCACCGCCGCCTGGGGACCGCCCATGATCACGGGCCGCCCGTCCGGCTGGAGCCTACGGCGTAGGGTCCTCGCCCTCGCGCTCCTCGGCGTCCAGCAGCTCGGCGAGCGCCGCGTCGAAGTCCTGGTCGTCTGCGGTCTCCATGCGCTCGACCGCGGCGAAGCCCAGCGGGTCGTCCAGGTCGGCGGAGGTCGGGACCAGGTCCGGATGCGACCAGACGGCGTCCCGGCCCTCCAGGCCACGGGCGTCGCGCACCGCCGCCCACAGGTTCGCCGCGTCCCGCATCCGTCGGGGTCGCAGCTCCAGCCCGACCAGCGTGGCAAAGGTGGCCTCGGCGGGTCCACCGCTCGCTCGCGCCCGGCGTACGGTCTCGGCCAGCGCGGCGGCCGTCGGCATCCGCTGGTCGGTCGCCTGGCTGACCACCTCGTCCACCCAGCCCTCGACCAGGGCCAGCATGGTCTCCAGCCGCTGCAGCACCGCCTTCTGCTCCGGCGTCTGCTGCGGGGCGAACAGGTTGCCCTCCAGCGTCGTGCTCAGCTCATCCAGGTTGGACGGGTCGATCCGGCCGACGGCCTCCTCGAGTGCAGACGTGTCGATCGTGATCCCGCGCGCGTACTGCTCGACGAGGGCCAGCATCTGCTCGCGCAGCCAGCCGGCCGCGGCGAACAGCCGCTGCCGCGCGCTTTCCCGCAGCGCCAGATAGAGGGTCACGTCGGCGGCCGACTGCTCCAGGCCCTCGCCGAACGCGGCCACGTTGGTCGGCAGCAGGGCGACATGGCCCGGCTCGCTGAGCGGCAGGCCGATGTCGGTCGCCCCGACCACCTCGGCGGCCAGCTGACCCAGACCCTGGCCGAGCTGCAGACCGAACATGCTCGCCCCCGAGGTGCGCAGCATGGGCCGGAGCATCTGCTCCATCCCGGCCAGGCCGGGGATGGCCGTGGCCTCGCTGCCGCCCGCCTTGAGAGCGCCCTCCATCGCGTCGGCGATGTGGCCGGCCACCGGCTCGACCAGGCGCCGCCAGACGGGCAGGGTCTGCTCGATCCAGTCCGCGCGGCTCCAGGCGGCGACCGTGGCGCTCACCCGCGGGAAGACGGTCGCCTGGTCCAGCCAGAGCTCCGCGAGCGACACGGCCTCGACGAGCTCGCGCTGCTGGCGGGTGTCGGGGGTCGGATCGGCGCCCAGCGAGGCGACGGTCTTGCGCGCGGTGTCCTTGGTCACTTCCCAGTTGACCCCGGAGTCGGCACCGCCCCCGGCGCCGGAGAACATCGAACCGGCCCCGCCCAGCATGGCGAACGCACTCTGCAGTTGCGCGGCAAGCGCGTTCATGTCGCCGCCCGCGAGGGAGGAGAACATCGCCTCGAGTGGGTTGGTCGGCTGGTCGCCGCCGGGGCCCGGGTGGAGCGGGCGCTGGAGATCCTGGGGGACGACGT
>CAXTVE010000296.1:0-4220 GCA_964247485.1 uncultured Propionibacteriaceae bacterium | reverse complement strand
TGGTCCCGAACCCGGAGCTGCACAACGGCCAGGCGATCCAGATGATCGACGAGGTTCGGCACAGCACGATCCAGCAGAACCTCAAGCGCCTGTACATGAACAACTACATCGACCCGGCGGGCTTCAACAACAGCCTGCGGAACTTCCAGGGCGACTACTGCGGCACCATCGGCCGCCAGTTCGCCGAGGGGTTCATCACCGGTGACGCGATCACCGCGGCCAGCATCTACCTGACGATCGTCGCCGAGACGGCGTTCACGAACACCCTGTTCGTGGCCATGCCGGCCGAGGCCGCGGCGAACGGTGACTACCTGCTGCCCACGGTGTTCCACTCGGTCCAGTCCGACGAGTCGCGCCACATCTCCAACGGCTACGCCACGCTGCTGATGGCGCTGTCGGACGAGGACAACCGCCAGCTGCTCGAGCGCGACCTGCGCTACGCGTGGTGGAACAACCACCGCGTCGTGGACGCCGCCATCGGTACCTTCATCGAGTACGGCACGAAGGACCGCCGCAAGGACCGCGAGTCCTACGCGGAGATGTGGCGCCGTTGGATCTACGACGACTACTACCGTGCCTACCTGGTGCCGCTCGAGAAGTACGGCCTGGTGATCCCGCACGACCTCGTCGAAGAGGCGTGGAAGCAGATCTGGGAGAAGGGCTACGTCCACGAGGTCGCGCAGTTCTTCGCCACCGGTTGGCTCGCCAACTACTGGCGCATCGACGCGATGACCGACGAGGACTTCGAGTGGTTCGAGTACAAGTACCCGGGCTGGTACGACAAGTACGGCAAGTGGTGGGAGAACTACTCCCGCCTGGCCACGCCGAACGGGCACAACGCGATCGTCGCCGAGGACGTCGACTACGTGTACCCGCACCGGTGCTGGACCTGCATGGTGCCGTGCCTGGTCCGTGAGGACATGGTCATGGCCGAGGTCGACGGCCAGTGGCGCACGTACTGCCACGAGGTCTGCCGCTGGACCGACGCCGAGGCGTTCCGGCCGACCTACCAGGGTCGCGAGACCCCGAACATGGGTCGACTGGTCGGTCACCGCGAGTGGGAGACGCTCTACCACGGGTGGAACTGGGCCGACGTCATCACGGACATGGGCTTCGTCCGCGACGACGGCAAGACGATGACGGCGCAGCCGCATCTCGACCTCGACCCGAAGAAGATGTGGACGCTGGACCACATGCGGCGGATGGGTCCGCTGCTGAGCCCGAACGTGATCCTGAACGAGATGAGCGACGACGAGCGCACCGCGTTCGCCGCCGACTACGTCCGCCAGGGTCCCGCCGGACGCCCGGCACCCACCGACGCCTGAGCGCGGGTCAGGCGAGGGGGAAGGGCCGGCCCGGCCGGCCCTTCCCCCGCCTGTTCTCTTCCGCGTCCTGTCCGCCCGACCGCCGTGAGGTGCATCCGTGGGTGACAAGCACATCGTCCGGTTCGAGCCGGTCGGCATCGAGATCGAGGTCGACGAGGACCAGACCATCCTGCGGGCGGCGGCCGAGCAGGGCGTCCAGCTCATGCACGGCTGCAAGGAAGGGCAGTGCGCCGCGTGCAAGTCCTTCGTCCTCGAGGGCGAGGACATCGAGCTCGAGAGCTACTCGACGTTCGCCCTCCCGGACTACGAGAAGGACGAGGGGTCGACGCTGCTCTGCCGGGCCCACCCCTACGAGGACCTGGTGATCGAGCTCCTCAACTACGACGAGGAGATCATCCGAGGCGGCCTGCCGCTGCGCACGGGCACGGTGGAGGTCATCGCCAACGAGCCGGTCACGCACGACCTGCGCCACCTGGTCGTCAAGCTCGTCGAGCCCGAGGAGATCAAGTTCTTCCCCGGCCAGTACATGGACTTCCAGGTACCGGGGACCGACGAGACCCGGTCGTTCTCGATGGCGAACACGCCGAACCGGGACGGCGCGTTCGAGTTCGTCATCAAGATCTACCCGGGCGGTCTGTTCTCGGAGTACCTGGCCGAGAAGGTGCAGCCCGGCGACCAGATCAAGGTGGAGGCGCCGTTCGGCACCTTCACGCTGCGCGAGAGCCGCACGTCGGACCTGCTGTTCCTGGGCGGCGGCGCCGGGATGGCGCCGATGCTCGGTCTGCTGCGCTCGATGGCCGAGCGGGGCGTCGACCGCAAGGTCACGTTCTACTACGGCGCGCGCACGCAGCAGGACCTGTGCTTCGTCGGCGAGCTGGCGGAGCTGACCGAGCGGCTGAGCGACTTCACCTACGTGCCCGCCCTGTCCCACGCCCCCGACGACGACGGGTGGGCCGGCGAGCGAGGCCTGATCACCGACGTGGTCAAGCGCCGCGAGAGCAGCTTGACCGGTGTGGACGCCTACGTCTGCGGTCCGCCGCCGATGGTCGACGCGGCCATCGCGACGCTCACCGCGCTGGGAGTGAAAGAGAACAACATCTTCTACGACAAGTTCACCACCACCGGTGAGCCCGAAGCCTGAGCACCCCCGAGCCGAGAGGCGGAGAGCGCCCATGACCACCACCGAACGTCCTGAAAGCGGGGCGGACGAGCGGCCCGAACGCAGCGTCCCGAAACCCGTCTTCACCGACGCCGAGGCCGGGGCGCGCGAGTTCCCCGACTCGGGCGCGAGCGCCCGCCGGTACAACTACTTCACCCCGGCCAAGCGCAAGCAGACCCACTACGAGGACGTGACGGTCGAGGTCCAGCCCGACCCGCGGCACTACCTCGCCCAGGGGTGGATCTACGGCTTCGCCGACGGCCAGGCCGGCTACCCGCTGACCTGGACCAAGCTCAAGGCGTGGGGCGTCGACAAGCCCGAGCCGCAGCGCGGGATCGGGTCGGGCGGCCTGCCGAAGGACTTCACCTGGCCCGCCCACGGGTGGCACGAGTTCCGCGACCCGAACGAGGAGTGGGAGCAGAGCCTCTACCGGTACAACGCGAACGTCGTCCGGCAGCTGACCCAGAACGTCGAGAACGCCCGCAACAGCAAGGCCTTCGAGCTGTGGGCCCCGAACTGGGTGCACTTCGTCGAGCGGCACGTCGGCGCGTGGATGCACATCGAGCACCTCATGGGCCTCTACGTGTTCGCCGCGAACGAGCGCTCCGCCCCGACGAACATGCACAACACGGCGCTGGCCGCGAACAGCACCCGCAAGATCCGGTTCGCGCAGGACCTGGCGCTGTACAACCTCACCCTCTCCGAGGAGATCGAGGGCTTCGACGGCGCCGCGCACGTCGAGGCGTGGAACTCCGACCCCGAGTGGCAGGGCGCCCGCAAGGTGGCCGAGGCGCTCACGGCGGTCGAGGACGACTGGGGCGAGGCCGTCTTCGCCGCGAACATCGTGTTCGAGCCGCTGATCGGCGAGCTGTTCCGCAGCAACCTGGTCATGCAGTCCGCCGCGCCGAACGGCGACTTCGTCACCCCGACGGTGCTGGGGGCCGGCGAGAACGACTACTCCCAGCGCGACCTGCGCTGGAGCATCGCCTGCTTCGCCCCGCTCGTCGCCGACAAGGAGTTCGCCGACCACAACCGCGACCTCATGCACGGGTGGCTGGCCAAGTGGGTGCCGCAGGCGCTGGAGGCGGCGCGCACGATGCAGCCGCTGTGGTCCGTCGCCGACCACAAGCCTCGACGCTTCGAGGACAGTCTCGACCGGGCCAAGAGCCGGTTCTCCGGGATCTGTGGCGATCTCGGACTCGACACCCCCGAGGAGCTGAAGCAGTGACCACCGCCAGGACCTCCTTCACGACCGCCGAGAGTCCCTTCAAGTCGGACAGCACCGCGTCCGGCAAGGCCGGCGTGACCCTGATGAACACCCAGATCGGTGCCGTCGTGGCCGAGGTGATGAACCGCCAGGACAACGTGGAGGTCACCTTCCTGCCGTCGATGATCCGGGTGGACTGCGTGGGGCGGATGGACTTCGTCTACGCCGAGATCTCCGAGGCGCTCGGCGAGGACGAGGGGTTCTACGACGCCGCCGAGTTCGAGGAGAACATGTCCACGCACTACGGGAAAATGATCCACATGGACGACCGGACGGTGATGTTCGGCAGCCTGGAGGAGGCGGCCGCGTTCATCGGCGACATGCTCCCGCCCGAGGTGGCGAAGAAGGCCATCGAGGAGATCGACGAGACCGGCGAGACCGGTTAGTGGTTCGGGCGGGGGGGGGGGGGCGGCGGGCGGGGGGGGGGGGGGGGGGGGGGGGCGGGGGGGGGGCCCCCCCCCGCGGGGGG
>CAXTVE010000295.1:0-4244 GCA_964247485.1 uncultured Propionibacteriaceae bacterium | reverse complement strand
GCATCGGCATCGGGCACCGGCCGAACGTGCTCGCCCGGCGACGGCGCTCCGGGCCAGTGCGCGTACGAGGCTGCCGGTGAGGCCGCCCGGCCGGCCGACCCGCCCCCGACCAGCGACGTCGCCACCACCGGCACGGTGCGCTACACCCTGACCATGACCGAGGGCCCGGTGACCATCACGCTCGACCAGGGCCGGGCCCCCTGCACGGTCAACTCGTTCGTCTCACTCGCCCGCCAGGGCTACTTCGACAAGACCCGCTGCCACCGCCTGGCCGACTCCGGCATCTTCGTGCTGCAGTGCGGCGACCCGACGGGCACCGGCCAGGGCGGTCCGGGCTACCAGTTCGCCGACGAGACGAAGGGTGACGAGTCCTATGTGCGCGGCGTGGTCGCGATGGCCAACGCCGGGCCGGGCACCAACGGGTCCCAGTTCTTCCTGGTCTGGGACGACTCGACCAGCCTCGACCGGAGCCCCAACTACACGATCTTCGGCACGCTGGACGAGATCAGCCGCGACGTGGTGGCGGAGATGGCCGCGGAAGGTCAGGACGGCAGCAGCCCCGATGGGACCGGCCGGCCGAACAACCCGAGCGAGATCATCTCGGCAACGCCGGCGTAGGGGCGGCTAGGGCCCCTCAGGCTTGTCGCGCCAGTCGGGGTCGACTCGCTTGGGCTTGAGGCTGAGCAGGAACATGGCCAGCATCAAGATGCCGAGGCCGAAGAAACCGCCGACGAGGTACGCGGCGAAGCCCTGGCCCGAGCGTGGGTAGACCCCGGCGCCGGGGGTGCCGGTCGTGGGCGTCGGTAGGGTCTCGAGCGGCAGCAGGGTCAACAGCTCGAAGAGCAACTACTTGTTCCCCTTACGCAGGAAGCGCACCAGGAACACCGTGAGGGCGAGGGCGATGGGGGCAGCCAGCGCGAGGATGAGCAGGGGGCTGAAGGTGAACGGCTGTTGCGGCGCGGTCTCGAGGAGAACGTTCAGCATGGGTGGCGGGGCTCCTTCGGCGCGGCGGGCAGCGGTCGACGCTGCATCTCTACCCTTCCATACCCATTTCGGTCACAGATGCAGGAAGCGCCGCAGCACGGCGCCGAACACCTGCGGCTGGTCGCTGTGCAGCCAGTGGCCGGCGTCCTTGATCGTGACCAGCTGGACCCGCGGGAACAGCGCGCGCATCGCTGCCGCGTACTCCGGGCGCACGTAGTCCGACCGGGACCCGGCCAGCCAGAGCACCGGGCCGGGGTAGGGCGGGGCGTCCGGGTCGGTCCAGCCGCCCATCTCGTCGAGGTGGTCGCCCAGCAGATCCAGGTTCACCTGCCAGCGCCAGCCCGGGGGCGGGCCGGGGTCGCGCCGCAGGTTCTGCAGCAGGAAGCTGCGGATGTCGGGGTCGGGCGCGTACGGCGTCAGGTGCACTTCGGCCTGGCGCCGGTCCGTCAGCGCGGTCAGGTCGAGACTGCGCATGCCGGCCACGTAGCGGGCGAAGTGGCTGATCTCCGCGGTGCGGACGGGGGACACGTCCACCACGGCCAACCGGGTCACCAGGTCGGGCTCGCGGAGGGCAAGGGTCATCGCGACCTTGCCACCCATCGAGTGCCCGACCACGGCGTACGCGTCGTCGCCGCCGGTCGTCCGGAGCAGCTCGGCGACCCGGTCGGCCATCTCGCGGTAGGAGAAGGTCGAGGTCCACGGCGACCGACCGTGATTGGGCAGGTCGACCAGCAGCACCCGGGCGCGGTCGGCCAGCCCCTTGGCCACCGAGGTCCAGTTGCGGCCCTGGCCGAAGAGTCCGTGCAGGAAGACCACCCACGGACCGTCGGTGCCCAGCCGGGTACTGGACAACCCGTCGCCTTTCGGGGGTACACGGGGGTCGCCCCCCTTGGCATGATCCGGGGGGCTCACGGCCGCCGGGACCAGCAGGCGGTGTGCCAGTGCCGCCGCTCCTCGACCCCGGTGCCGGACAGCAGGCCGGGAGTCTGCGGCCAGGCCACCACATGGGCGGTGCCGGGTGGGATGGGCTGCGAGCAGCCTGGGCAGCGGTAGGGCTTGTTGGCCATCGCCCCGGGGATGCTGCGGACCACCCAGGCCCCGTCGGCCTTGGCGGCATGGGTGGCGTGGCCGGCGCCGAGCGGTCGGGCCGGACGCCGATGCTTGCTGACCCGCCGCGCCACGCGCCGATCCTAGTGTCCGACCGGCAGGCCGGCTCGGACGCGGGCGCGTCCTCAGATCCGATCGCCCCCGGCGCGCCCGCGGGGGTTCAAGGGGGTCGCCCCCTCCCCTCGACTAGGTTGGCCGGCGTGCGTCTGGTGATCGCCCGCTGCCAGGTCGACTACGCGGGCCGGCTGACTGCCCATCTGCCGATGGCCACCCGGCTGATCCTGGTCAAGGCCGACGGCTCGGTCTCCATCCACGCGGACGACCGCGCGTACAAACCGCTGAACTGGATGAGCCCACCCTGCCGGCTCACCGAGAAGGTGGCGCCGGCGCCGGACCCGGCCGTCCTGGCCCCGGAGCCGCTCAGCGCCCTGTGGGAGGTGCAGGGCCGGGACGGGGACACCCTGCAGATCGCGATCGGGGACGTGTTCCACGACTCCTCGCACGACCTCGGCATCGATCCCGGCCTGCAGAAGGACGGGGTCGAGGCCCATCTGCAGGCGCTGCTGGCCGAGCACCCGGAGACCCTGGGGGCGGGCTGGTCGCTGGTGCGGCGCGAGCACCCCACGCCGATCGGCCCGGTGGACCTGCTGTGCCGGGACGGCGGCGGGCACTACGTCGCCGTGGAGATCAAGCGGCGGGGCGAGATCGACGGGGTCGAGCAGCTCACCCGCTATCTCGAGCTGATGCGCCGGGACCCGCAGCTCGGCCCGGTGGCCGGGGTCTTCGCCGCCCAGCAGATCAAGCCGCAGGCCCGCGTGCTGGCCACCGACCGGGGGATCACCTGCGTGACGCTGGACTACGACGTGCTGCGCGGCCTGGACAACGCCGGGGACCGGCTGTTCTGAGGGCGCTCAGCGGCCCCCGCTGGCGTGCGCCAGCTGGCGGCCGCCCGGCTTGGCCTTCGTCGCGGCCGGATCCGCCGGATCCGCCTCGACCGGACCGACCTCGGAGGTCTCGACCGGATCAGTGCCCGGGTAGTCCGGCAGGTCGCGCAGGTCCAGGTCCGGCACCTCGGGCAGTTTCTCGGCCGTCTCGGCGGCGAGCGTGCTGAGCGACGTCAGCTGGCTCAGCATGGCCTGCTTGCGGCGGGCCAGCTCGTCCTGCTCGTGCCGCATCTGGCGCCGCCGCCAGGCGAACTCCTGGCGCGCCCGCTCGTCGACCGTGCTGGCCTGCTGCTGAGCCCGTCGGACGATCTGGTCGGCCTCGTCGGTCGCCTCGATCTTGGCCCGCTCCGCCTCGGCGAGTGCGTCCAGCCGCACCCGGGCTGCCCGCTCGGTCTCCTCGGTGAGGTGCTCGCTGGCCGCGCGCTGCTGCTCGGTGGCGGCGGCCAGCAGCTCGGCGATGCCCGCCTCGGCCTTCTTCTGCGCCGCCTCGAGCTGGGACAGGGTGCGGCTGCGCTTCTCCGCAGCCTGGTGCAGGATCCGGCTCGCATCCTTCTCGGCGGTGGCCCGCAGGGCGTCCGCCTCGAGCGTGGCGGTCTGCACCGCCGACCGAGCGCTCGCCTCGGACTCCGCCCGGACAGCCTCGGCGGCCAGGCGGGCGGCGGCGAGCAGCTGCTCGGTCTCGGCCCGGGTCCGGGCCGCCGTGGCCTCGACGTCCTGCTCCGCGTGCGCCCGCAGGCTCGCCAGCTCGGCGAGCTGTGCCTCGCGTAGCTCGGTCAGCTCCTGGGACACCAGCTCGCGGCGACGGTCGAGGTCGGTCTGGGTCTCCTCGGCGAGCTGGTCGGCGTCCCGAGTGGCCTTCCGGGTCACGTCGCGCGCTTGTTCCTCGGCGATCCGCAGGATCTCCTGGGCGCGATGGCCGAGGCTGGAGAAGTCCGACGGCGCGGGCGCGGCGGACTGCTTCTCGCGGGCGGCGCGGAGTTCGCCGTTCTCGGTCCTCAGGCCCTCGCAGCGCTGTCGCAGCTGGTCCAGGTCGGCCCGGAGCTTGCGCGCGTAGCGGTCGACGACCTCGCGCTGATAGCCCCGTCTCACGATCGGAAACTGGTCGGAACTCGCCGAGAGATCAGCGGGCTGGGGTGTGGTCACAGCAACTCCCAGGAACGGTGCGGACTGGTGATCCCCCGTGCCTGTTCAGGTTAACCGGGCCGGGCC
>CAXTVE010000294.1:1317-4250 GCA_964247485.1 uncultured Propionibacteriaceae bacterium | reverse complement strand
GCGCTTCGAGCAGCCCTGGCGCACGGCCGGCCGCAAGGTCGCCGGTCGTCCGCCAGGGCTGCTCGAAACGGGCCACCGTGATCCCCTGCGTCGGCAGGGTCCGGGCGAGCAGGTCCAGGTCGGCGGCGTTGACCCCGCCGCCGGCCCCGTGACCGAGGGCCAGCACGGCGGTGGGCTCGTGCTCGGTCGAAACATCGACGTGCCAGCGGCCGGGACCGCCGGGCGTCTCGACGAGCAGCACCAGGCTGGGCATCGCGGTCAGATCAGCGGGTCCTGGGCCGGGTCGCCGGAGGTCAGTGTCTCCTCCGGCGGGATCGGGTCTCGCAGGGCGGCGTGGTTGTTCCGGACGCTGTTCACCTCGGTGGACACCGCGTACGCCTCGAGCAGGTCGGCCTCGGTGACCGCCAGCAGGTCCTTGACCCGCGCGGGGTCCGTCAACCCCGGGTCGAGCCAGCCGTCGACCGCATCGCGGCGGACGACCATCGGCATCCGGTGGTGGATGTGGCCGACCGCATCGGTGGCCTCGGTGGTGATCACCGTGCAGGTGCGCAGCCAGGCGGCCTCGTCGTCGCGGTCGAGCGCCGGGTTGCGCCAGATCTCGTACAGCCCCGCCATGAACAGGGGTCGGCCGTCGGAGCGTCGGATGAAGAACGGCTGCTTGCGCGGCTTGCCCTTGCGGCCGGGCTCCGGCGGACCCTCCACCGCGTACCACTCGTAGAAGCCGTCCGCCGGCAGCAGGCACCGGCGGGCGGCGAAGGCCTTGCGGAAGGCCGGCTTCTCATCCACCGTCTCCAGCCGGGCGTTGATCATCCGCGACCCGATGGAGGCGTCCTTGGCCCAGGACGGCACCAGCCCCCAGACCAGCGGAGCCAGCCGCCGGCGCACCCCCCCACTGTCTGTGCCGGAGCGAGGGGGGCGATCCCCTCGGACCCCCGAAGAAGCAGAGACGCGGCGCTCGAAGATGGCCGGCACGGGCACGGTCGGCGCGACGTTGTAGTCCGGCGCCGGCAGCGGGTCGACCTCGTCGTCGATGTCGAATTCGTCCATCAGGTCCGCCGGAGGCACCGAGACCGAGTAACGTCCACACACAGTTCTGACGTTAGCCGCCACGTCCGACGCCCGGGGTGGGCGTCGCCGGCACAACCACACACGGTAGGAATGGATGTCATGACCTTGCTGCGCGCCGCGTATCGGACCATGCTCGCCTCGTACTTCGTCGCCAACGGCGTGAAGGCCCTCCGGGACCCCGATTCCCTGGTCCCCGTGGCCGAGCCCGTGACCGACCGGGTGGTGCCGCTGCTCAAGGAGTACGTCCCGCAGCAGGTGGCCGGCTATATCCCCGAGGACGCCCGGACCCTGGTCCGGGTCAACGGCGCGACCCAGGTCGTTGGCGGCCTGGCCCTGGCCAGCGGCAAGGGCCGGCGGCTCGGCGCGCTGCTGCTGGCCGGCTCGCTGGTGCCGAGCACCATCGCCAAGCACCCGTTCTGGAGCCGGAGCGACGCCGACCAGCGCGCTGAGGACCAGCACCAGTTCCTGAAGAACGTCAGCCTGCTGGGCGGGGTGCTGCTGGCGTCGGTCGACACCGAGGGCAAGCCCAGCCTCGCGTGGCGGGCCCAGGCCGGCGGCAAGGCGATCGCCAAGACCACGAACAAGGCCGGCGACCGGATCGCCAAGAACTTCGGCGAGCTGACCGACAGCGGCAGCGATCTGGCCGACACCGCCCTGGCCGCCGGGGCCGCGCTGGCCACCACGGTCGTCGCGACCTCCCGCAAGGCCCGCAAGCAGGCCACCAAGCAGTTCGCCAGGGCGCAGGAGGTCGCGGCCGACCAGGCCGAGCAGGCGCGCAAGGCGGCGGTCCAGGCGGCCAAGCAGGCCAAGAAGGAAGCGCCCAAGCAGTTCAAGGCAGCCAAGAAGGCGGCCGCCGAGCGGGCCCAGCAGGCGCGTGAGCAGGCGGCCATCCGGGCCAAGCAGCAGCAGAAGGAGAACGCGGTCCGGGCCAAGGAGGAGCAGAAGGAGGCCGCGGTCCGGGCCAAGCAGGAGCAGAAGCTGTCGGCGGTCCGGGCCCGCGAGGAGGAGAAGGCGGCGGCCGCCCTGGCCAAGGAGGCCCGCCGGGCCGACAAGCGCGCCAAGAACATCGAGCGCGGGGAGAATTAGCCCGCCGTAGGATCCCAGCGTGCCTGCACCGCGTTCCTGGGCCGCACCCCTGGCCCCCGCTCCTATCCGGGCCACGGTGGCCATCCCGGGTTCCAAGTCCCAGACCAACCGGGCGCTGGTGCTCGCCGCCCTCGCCGACGGCCCGTCGGTCATCCGGGCTGGGCTCGATGCCCGGGACACCCGGTTGATGCGCGACGGGCTGCGGGCCCTCGGGGTACAGGTCCTCGAGGGCGGCGACGAGTGGCGGGTCGTGCCGCCGGCCCGGCTCGCCGGGGGCGTGTCGATCGACTGCGGCCTGTCCGGCACCGTGATGCGGTTCCTCCCGGCGCTGGCCCTGCTGGCCGAGGGGCCGGTGCGGTTCGACGGGGACGAACAGGCGTACGCGCGCCCGATGGGACCGCTGCTGGACGGTCTCGCCGGTCTGGGCGCTGAGGTGGAGGCCGACCGTGGGGCGCTGCCCTTCACCGTGCGCGGCGGCACGGCCGGGGGTGCCGTCACCATCGACGCCTCGACCTCCAGCCAGTTCGTCAGTGCGCTGCTGCTGGTGGGCGCCCGGCTGCCCGGAGGGCTCGATCTGCGCCATTCGGGTCCGCCGATCCCGAGCCGACCGCACATCGAGATGACCGTCGCCATGCTCCGGGACCGACACGTGCGGGTCGACCACCCTGAACCGGACCGCTGGGTCGTCGCGCCGGGCCCCCGCGCGGCGCCCCCCGCGGGGCTCGCGCCCGCCCGGGGCCACGCCGCCCCGGGCCACCCCGCGGCCCCCCGGCCCCGCG
>CAXTVE010000294.1:0-1307 GCA_964247485.1 uncultured Propionibacteriaceae bacterium | reverse complement strand
GGGCCTCCCCCCCTCCCCCGCCCCGCGGGGGCGGCGCGCGGGCCCCGCGCCCGGCGCACGACGAGGTGATCGAGCCCGACCTGTCCAACGCCGCGCCGTTCCTCGCCGCGGCCGCCGTGACCGGCGGTCAGGTCACGGTGCCGCACTGGCCCGGCTCCACCGAGCAGCCGGGCGACCTGATCACCGACATCCTGTCCGCCTTCGGGGCGGACGTGTCCTACGACGAGCGCGGGGTCACCGTCCGCGGCACCGACACGCTGCACGCGGTCGACCTCGACCTGTCCGCCGCCAGTGAGCTGGCCCCGGTGGTCGCTGCGGTCGCGGCGCTGGCCGACGGGACCAGCCACCTCCGCGGCATCGCCCATGTCAGGGGTCACGAGACCGACCGCCTCGCCGCGCTGGCCGCCGAGATCGAGCGGCTCGGCGGCCGGGCCGAGGAGACCGCCGACGGGCTCACCATCCACTCGAGGCTGCTGGGCGGGGCCGAGTGGCGGACCTACGCCGACCACCGGATGGCCCACGCCGGCGCGCTGCTCGGCCTGGTGGTCCCCGAGGTGATCCTGGACGACGTCGCCTGCACCGACAAGACGATGCCGGAGTTCGCCACTGCGTGGCAGGCCATGGTCGGGGGCTCCGAGCCGGCGTGAACGCCGGCGGGGTAGGCCGCGACGAGTACGCGGCGTTCGACCGGCCCGGCCGGCGCAGCCGACCCCGGACGAAGGACCGTCCCGCGTACGCCGACGCGGAGCCGGGCATGGTCGTCACCGTCGACCGCGGTCGCTACACCACGCTGGTGCACGGCCGGGAGATCGCCGCGATCAAGGCCCGCCAGCTCGGCCGGACCGGGGTGATCGTCGGCGACCGGGTCTGGTTGGTCGGCGACACGTCCGGGGATGAGGGCAGCCTCGCCCGCATCGTGGGGGTGGCGGAGCGGGACACCGTGCTGCGCAGGACCGCAGACGACGACGACCCGTACGAGCGGCCCATCGTGGCGAACGCCGACCAGCTGGTGATCGTCACCGCCCTGGCCGACCCGCCGCCGCGCACCGGGATGATCGACCGGATCCTGGTCGCCGGCTTCGACGCGGGCCTCGCTCCCCTGCTCTGCCTGACCAAGGCCGACCTGGCTTCGCCGGACGACCTGATCGCGCAGTACGCCCCCCTCGGGGTGCCGGTCCAGGTGATGCAGCCGGAGGCCGACCTGGAGCCGCTGCGGGCGGTGCTCGACCACCACCGCAGCGTCTTCGTCGGCCACTCCGGCGTCGGCAAGTCGACCTTGGTGAACGCACTCATCCCGGGGGTGGACC
>CAXTVE010000293.1:872-4270 GCA_964247485.1 uncultured Propionibacteriaceae bacterium | reverse complement strand
GTCCCGGCCCGGCCCGAAGTAGCGGTCGGACTCGGTGAGCACCCAGTAGAGCCGACTGCCGACGATGCCGAACGGGATGGCCCAGAAGGTGGCGTCGAGCACCTCACCGGGTCGGCCGCCCCGCGCCCGCCAGCGCCGGTCACCGATCCAGAGCGCGACGACGACGCCGAGCATGATGGCCACCGCGTACGCACGAACCGGCACCACGCCGACGTACCAGACGCCCTGGCTCGGGCTCGGGATGGACAGGCCGATCACCGAGGGAGCCTCTCACGGGCGAGGCCAGGCCCACACCCGCCAAGACGGTCTGCGCACGGATACGTCTCCGGCCGGTTCCGGAGACGTATCCGCGCGCAGGTCGAGCTGCCTCAGCTGCAGCCGCTGGTGCTCCCGCAGCCCTCGCAGACATAGCAGCTGCCGCTGGGACGCATCTTGGTCCCGCAGGTCAGGCAGAGCGGGGCGTCGACGCTGGTCCCGGTGATCTCCTCGAACAGCTCCGACGTGGTCCGGGCCCCGCCCGGCACGGGCCGGATGTCGGCCACCGGCTCGTCCAGCTGGCTGGCCAGGTCGGTGTCCACGTCGTCGCCGGCGTCGTTCTTCAGCGCCTCGGCCTCCGGCATCTCGTCGGTCTCGGCCGGCAGGTAGGAGCCCGTCTCGACCTGCCGGGCCCGCTCGGTCGCGGTGTAGATGCCCAGCTCGGCCCGCTCGTCGAAGGACAGGTAGTCCAGCGCCAGCCGCCGGAAGATGTAGTCCATGATCGACTGCGCCATCCGGATGTCCTGGTCGTCGGTCAGGCCGGCGGGTTCAAACTTCAGGTTGGTGAACTTCTGCACGAAGGTCTCCAGCGGCACCCCGTACTGCAGCCCGATCGACACCGCGATGGAGAAGGCGTCCATCACCCCGGCCAGGGTCGAGCCCTGCTTGCCGAGCTTGAGGAACAGCTCGCCCAGCCCGTCGTCGGGGTAGGAGCCGGAGGTCATGTAGCCCTCGGCGCCGCCCACCGAGAACGACGTGGTCCGGCTCGGCCGCGACTTCGGCAGCCGCTTGCGGGTCGGCCGGTAGACGATCTTCTCCACCACCGCCGTCTCGGGTGCGTCCGCCGCCTTGTCCTCGGTCTTCTTCTCCGACTTGCCGTCGCTCAGCGGCTGGCCCACCTTGCAGTTGTCCCGGTAGACCGCCAGCGCCTTCAGCCCCAGCTTCCAGCCCTGCACGTAGACCTCGGCGATCTCCTCCACCGTGGCCGACTCCGGCAGGTTCACCGTCTTGGAGATCGCACCGGACAGGAACGGCTGGGCCGCCGCCATCATCCGCACGTGCCCCATCGGCTTGATCGACCGGGCACCCATCGCGGTGTCGAACACCTCGTAGTGCTCCGGCCGCAGCCCCGGCGCGTCGATCACGTGCCCGTGCTCGGCGATGAACTCCACGATCGCCTCGGAGGTCTCGTCGGCGTAGCCGAGCTGCTGCAGCGCCCGTGGGATGGTCTGGTTGACGATCTGCATCGACCCGCCGCCGACCAGCTTCTTGAACTTGACCAGCGAGAAGTCCGGCTCGATGCCGGTGGTGTCGCAGTCCATCATGAAGCCGATGGTGCCGGTGGGGGCCAGCACGCTGGCCTGGGCGTTGCGGTAGCCGTTCGCCGCGCCGATCTTGAGCACGCCGTCCCACGCCCTGGTGGCCCGGCCGTGCACGTCGGCGTCCATGCTGCCGAGGGTGCGCAGCGCGTCGTTGGCCGCCTGGTGCTTCCGCATCACCCGCTGGTGGGCGTCGGCGTTGCGGGCGTACCCCGCGTACGGGCCGACGATCCCGGCCAGCTCGGCCGAGCGGCGGTACGACGTGCCGGTCATCAGCGAGGTGATCGCCGCGGCCAGGGCCCGGCCGCCTTCGGAGTCGTAGCCGTGCCCGGTGGCCATCAGCAGCGCGCCCAGGTTGGCGTACCCGATGCCCAGCTGCCGGTAGTCCCGGGTGGTCTCCCCGATCGAGGGGGTCGGGAAGTCGGCGAAGCAGATCGAGATGTCCATCGCGGTGATGATCAGCTCGACGGCAGCCTCGAACCTCTCGGCGTCGAAGGTGTTGTCGGGGTTGAGGAACTTCAGCAGGTTGAGGCTGGCCAGGTTGCAGGAGGAGTTGTCCAGCGACATGTACTCGCTGCAGGGGTTCGAGGCGGTGATCCGGCCGGTCTCGGGATTGGTGTGCCAGTCGTTGATGGTGTCGTCGTACTGGATGCCCGGGTCGGCGCAGGCCCAGGCCGCCTGAGCGATCTTGCCGAACAGCTCCCGGGCGTCGACGGTCTCCATCACCCGGTTGTCGGCCCGCGCCCGCAGACCGAAGGGCTGCCCGTCCTCGACGGCACGCATGAACTCATCGGTGACCCGGACCGAGTTGTTGGCGTTCTGGTACTGCACCGAGGTGATGTCGCGACCGCCGAGGTCCATGTCGAAGCCGGCGTCCCGCAGCGCGCGGATCTTGTTCTCCTCCCGCGCCTTGGTCTCGATGAACTCCTCGATGTCGGGGTGGTCGACGTCCAGCACGACCATCTTGGCCGCCCGCCGGGTCGCGCCGCCGGACTTGATCGTCCCCGCGCTGGCATCCGCTCCGCGCATGAAGGACACCGGCCCCGAGGCGGTCCCGCCCGAGCTCAGCAGCTCCTTCGAGGAACGGATCCGGGACAGGTTCAGGCCGGCGCCCGAGCCGCCCTTGAAGATGAACCCCTCCTCCCGGTACCAGTTCAGGATCGAGTCCATCGAGTCGTCGACGGAGAGGATGAAGCACGCGCTCACCTGCTGGGGCGAGGGGGTGCCCACGTTGAACCAGACCGGTGAGTTGAACGAGAAGTACTGGTGCAGCAGCATCCAGGTCAGCTCGTGCTCGAAGACCTCGGCATCCTCGCCGGTGGCGAAGTAGCCGTGGTCCTCGCCCGCACGGCGGTAGGTGAGGACCACCCGGTCGATCAGCTGCCGCAGGCTGGTCTCCCGCACCGGGGTGCCCAGCGCGCCGCGGAAGTACTTGGTCGTCACGATGGTGGAGGCGTTGACGCTCCAGGAGTCCGGGAACTCCACGCCCTGCTGCTCGAAGACCGTCTCACCGGTCTTCCAGTTGGTCTGCACCACGTCCCGACGCTCCCAGGTCACCTCGTCGTAGGGGTGAGCGCCGTTCGTGAAGACCCGCTGGATGGTCAGCCCGGTGTTCGTGCCGGCGGGTCGCCCGGTCTCGGTGCGGCCGTTCGCGGGGCGGGTGGTCTCGGTCATCTTCGCCTTTCGGGTCGCCGTCGCTCGGGTCGCGGATCGGCAGGGGTGTAGATGTGAACAGAAGTGGTGGACCGGGCCGGCCCCCCGCCGCCCGCCCCCCCGGCGCCGGGCAGGGGCCGGGGGGGGGGGGGGCGCGGAGGGGGGGGGGGG
>CAXTVE010000293.1:0-862 GCA_964247485.1 uncultured Propionibacteriaceae bacterium | reverse complement strand
CTTCCCCAGCTGCGCGGGCCAGGCCCGGGGTCTGGTGGGTCCGCTACGGCGGGCCGGACCGGGAGGTCCCGGCCGCGTCGGCGGTCCTCGGCGGGGTGAGCCGGTGCGGGGTGAAGGTGCTGACCTTGGCGTCCGCGGCCCGGTCGGGGATCAGCGGCTCGATGCCGGTCGGCTCCTGCTCCACCCGGAGCAGGGCGATCTCGGCCTCGAAGTCGTCGGCGGACGTGAACTGCCGGTACACACTGGCGAAACGCAGGTACGCGACCTGGTCCAGCTCGCGCAGCGGACCCAGGATGGCCACGCCCACCTCGTCCGACGGGACCTCCGGCTGACCCGCCGCGCGCAGCGAGTCCTCGACCAGCTGACCGAGCCGCGCGAGCTGGTCCTCGGTCACCGGGCGGCCCTTGCCGGCCTTGCGGACCCCGCTGATCACCTTGTCCCGGACGAACGGCTCGACCACCCCGCTGCGCTTGACCACCGCGAGCTGCATCTGCTCCAGCGTGGTGAACCGCCGTTCGCAGGACGGGCACTGCCGCCGGCGCCGGATGGCTCCACCGTCCTCGGCCACCCGCGAGTCGAGCACCTTCGAGTCGGTGTGCCGGCAGTAGGGGCAGTGCACGAACGGCTCCTCTCGAGGGTGGTTGGGGACAGCGCTGGGGACAGGTCGGCGTGTCGCTGTGGATCGTGCTGTGGAGTTCTGTGGGTGAGTTGCCACAACCTGTGGACTAATCACACCTGTGTAACTACTAGATATGGGAAGAGTACGTCCAGCCCGCCCGACGTGCAAGGCCCCGGCGGGGATTTGCGGACCTGTTTCCCAGCCGTCGGCCGGCCGGGCCGATGGACTCAGAGCAGGTTGCGC
>CAXTVE010000292.1:0-4273 GCA_964247485.1 uncultured Propionibacteriaceae bacterium | reverse complement strand
CCCGATCGCTACGCTGGCCCGGTGATCGACGTCAAGGTGCTGCGCACCGACCCCGACCGCGTACGCGCCTCCCAGGCCGCGCGCGGGGAGTCGGTCACCCTCGTCGACGACCTGGTCGCCGCCGACCAGGCGCGTCGGGACACGATCGCGGCGTACGAGGAGCTGCGGGCCGAGCAGAAGGGTCTCGGTCGTCAGCTGGCCCGGGCGACCGGCGACGAGCGGGAGCAGCTGCTGGCCCGGACGAAGGAGCTGGCCGACCTGGTCAAGAAGGCCGACGCCACCCAGACCGAGGTCGGCGTGGCCTTCGACACGATGCTGCGGCAGGTCGGCAACCTGGTCTTCCCCGACGTGCCGCCGGGCGGTGAGGACGACTACGTGGTGCTGGAGACGATCGGCGCGCCGCGCGACTTCGCGGCCGAGGGCTTCCGGCCTCGCGACCACATCGAGCTCGGGACCCTCCTCGGGGCCATCGACGTGGAGCGCGGCGCCAAGGTGTCCGGCTCCCGCTTCTACTACCTGACCGGGGTGGGCGCCGAGCTGGAGCTGGCCCTGGTCAACCTGGCCATGAGCACGGCGATCGCCAACGGCTTCACCGCGATGATCCCGCCGGCTCTGGTCAAGCCGTCGGCGATGGAAGGCACCGGGTTCCTCGGCCAGGCGGCCAAGGACGTCTACCACCTGGAGGCCGACGACCTCTACCTGGTGGGCACCGCCGAGGTCCCGCTGGCCGCCTACCACTCCGACGAGATCCTCGACCCCGCCTCCCTGCCGCGCCGCTACGCCGGGTTCAGCCCGAGCTACCGCCGCGAGGCCGGGGCCTACGGCAAAGACACCCGCGGCATCTTCCGGGTGCACTGGTTCGACAAGGTCGAGATGTTCTCCTTCTGCGCGCCAGAAGACGCTGCCGAGGAGCACCAGCGGCTGCTGGCCTGGGAGAAGGACTTCATCGGCCTCCTGGAGATCCCGTTCCAGGTGTTGGAGCTCGCGTCCGGCGACCTCGGGCTGAGCGCTGCGCGCAAGTACGACTGCTACGGCTGGCTGCCGACCCAGGACCGCTACCGCGAGATCACGTCCACGTCCAACTGCACCGAGTTCCAGGCCCGCCGGCTGAACGTCCGCTCGCGCTTCGCCGGCGGCACGGGCCCGGTGGCGACCCTCAACGGCACCCTGTGCGCGATGACCCGGACGATCATCATGATCCTGGAGAACCACCAGCAGGCGGACGGGAGCGTACGTGTGCCCGAGGCTCTCCGTCCCTTCCTCGGCGGCCGCGAGGCGCTGACCCCTCTGACATGAATTGGGGCGGAAGGGACGGCGGCCGGCCCAAGATGGTCGCCTGCGACGTTGACGGCACCCTGGTGGACCACGACGGCCGGCTGCCCACCGCCGTCGGCGAGGCGATCGGCCTGGTGCTCGCGGCCGGGGTGCCGGTGGTGCTGGCGACCGGGCGGTCGTGGCACGGCACCCTCCCGCTGGTCGACGAGATGGGGCTGCCGCCGGGGCTCTCGGTGTGCTCCAACGGTGCGGTGATCGTCCGCTACCCGCCGGAGGAGATCGTCAAGGCGGTCACCTTCGACCCGCGGGAGGTGATCGCCCGGGTGGAGGAGTTCGCGCCGGGGACCCTGATCGCGGTGGAGGAGGTCGGCCGCGGCTACCGGCTGAACAACCACTTCCCCGGCGGCGACCTGACCGGGGAGATGGTCATCGAGAGCGTCGAGCAGCTCAGCGCCAAGCCGGTGACCCGCATCATCCTGCGTGATCCGACCCGCTCCGACGAGGACTTCGTCGGCCTGGCCCGCCGCCTCGGGCTGGACGGCGTCACCTACTTCGTCGGCTGGAGTGCCTGGCTCGACATCGCCCCGGCCGGGGTGAACAAGGCGACCGCCCTGGCCGAGGTGGCCGCCGGCTTCGGCCTCACGGCGGCCGACGTGCTGGCCTTCGGCGACGGCCGCAACGACATCGAGATGCTCCGCTGGGCCGGCCGCGGTGTCGCGATCGGCGGCGCCCCACCTGAGGTGGTCGAAGCCGCGAACGACGTCAGTGTGCCCTTCGAGGACGGCGGCCCCGTGCTCGAGCTCCGCTCCTGGTTCGGGTAGTCGTCGGCCGATACCTTGCGCGGACCTTGCCCGGCGTCGGCCCGCCGGGTTCAGGGGCGGTCAAGACGGCAGGCCCAGCGTGGGACCAGCGCCCGGCCCGTCCGGCCGGGCCCCGTCCCGGAAGGACCTCCAACCATGATCGAACTCGACCTCGGTGCCGGCCTCGCCTCGGTGTGGGAGTGGGCGTGGGCCCGGCACGGCAACCCGCTCAGTTGGTACCTCCGGCCGCTGTTCCTGATCCCGCTGGCCCTCGCGGCCTACAAGCGCAGTGCCCTGGGGATCGTGCTCTCCATCCTGGCGATGCTGAGCAGCATGGCCTGGTTCCCGGCGCCGGCCGCGCCCGACCCGCAGGTGCGGGAGTTCCTGGCCTTCGAGCAGGAGTGGCTGCTCGGCAGGTGGAACCTCGCGAAGGTGGCGATCACCGTGGTGGTGCCACTGTCCCTGGCCGCCTACTGCGCGGCGTTCTGGCGCCGCTCGCTGCGCTGGGGCCTGACGGTGCTGGCGTTCATGGCCCTGGCCAAGATCCTGTGGAGCGTCGCGTTCGGTGGCAGCAGCGGGAGCGCCACGATCGTCCCGGCCCTGGCCGGTCTGGGCCTGGGCGGGGCCGTGCTGGCCGTGGTGCTCAGCCGCGGCCGCCGATCGGGTAGCACCAGGTCGGCGGGCGTCCCAGCTGGGCGGTGAACCGCTCGGTGACGCGGGCGGCCTGGTCCGCGTACGCGGTCGCCGCCCGGTCGTCGCCATCGGCCGCGGCGAGCACCGACCGCAGGTGGGCCACGGGTCCCCAGACGGCCAGCGCGGTGCCCGCCACCACCAGGGTGTCCTCGATCGGACCCAGCACGGCGGACACGTCCGCCGGTGCCGGCGCCCCCAGCCGCACCGCGATCTCCGCCGCCTGGGCCCACTCGAACGTGGTTGCCCAGCTGGTCCGCTGGTCCAGCCGGTGCAGTCCCCAGCGGACCTGGAGGGCCCGGGCCTGGCGCAGGTCGCCGGCCTCGGCCAGGACGAGCACGGCGGTCCAGCGCAACGAGCGGTGGGCATCCTCGTACGCCCGGGCGACCACCCGGTCGGCGATCGCGCCCACCTGCCCCCGCATTCGGAAGAGCGTGGTGTCCTGGATGAGCCGGGTGTACTCGGGCGCCCAGAGGTTGGTGCGGCGCAGCTCGGCGTAGCACCGCTCGATCAGCTCCTCGGCGAGCTGGTGCTCGCCGCGGATCAGCGCGCGGCCCACCTGCTGGGCGGTGACCTGGCCCTCGATCTCGAACACGCCCAGCCGGGGCGCGACTTCCGCCGCCCGGTCCAGGTCCGCCTCGAACGCGGACACGTCCCCGGCGCGCAGGGCCAGCGGTCCCCGGTGCAGGCGGGCGACGACCTCGGTCACGGCGGGCAGCCCGCGACCGACCCAGCTCAGCGCCTCGTCCAGGGCCGCATGCCGCTCGCCGTCGCGGCCCGGTCGCCAGGTCGCAATCACCTGGTTGTTCAGCGCTCGGCCGAGCAGCACCGGATCGCCGATCTCCCGGGCCAGCCGGACGGCGTAGCCGGCCGCCCGGTCGCCGCCCGTCGGGTGGTCGTCGTAGTACAGCTCCACGGCCAGCGTGCCCGCCAGCTCGACCCGCTGGGTGGGGGTGAGGTCTCGCCCGGCCTCCGGGTCCGCGAGCAGGTCGCGCAGCAGGGTGATGGTCTCGGTGTCCACCTCGCCGAACTGGCGCCAGTTCCACAGCGTCACCCCGCCCAGCACGCTGACCGCCCGGACCAGCCGGGTCCGGTCGTCCAGCCGGCGGGCCAGCTCGATCGCGGAGTGCAGGCTGGCCGAGGCCCCGACGACGTCACCGGCCAGCCGGCGCTCGCCGGTCAGCTGCATCAGCACCTCGAAGCGCTCGGCCCGGGTCGCCTCGCCCGGCGGCAGGCTGGCCAGCGCGCGGGTCCGGTGCACGGCCGCCTGGTCGTACGCCAGCCGTCGGCCCGCGACGTCGGCCGCCCGCATGCAGGCCGCGTACGCCGGCCGGGAGGTGGAGCCGGCCGCCGCCTCGTACCGGTGGTGGGCCAGCTCGTCGACGTGGTCGTCCGGCTCGTCGGCGTACGCCTCGGCGATGGCGTCGGCCAGCCGCCCGTGCCGTTCGGCCCGACGCACGGGCTCGATCGCGTCGGTGATCGTCTCGCGCACCAGGTCGTGGGAGAAC